>CAYUTT010000245.1:0-3832 GCA_964447575.1 uncultured Methyloceanibacter sp. | reverse complement strand
CCTGAAGGGCGGGGGCGGCGGCGGCAAGGCCGCCGTGAAAGGCGGCGGTGCCGGCCGCTATGCCTACAGAGGCAGCAAAGGCGACTTTGCCTATAAGGGCGGCAAAGGCCGCTACGCCCACAAGGGCGGCAAGGGCTCTTACAAGTACCACCGCTACGGCAAGTACCACCGCTACTACCCGGGCATCCTCGCCTACGGCGCCTACAGCTATTACGACGAGTGCGACTGGCTGTTGCGCCGCGCGCGCGTCACCGGCAGCCCCTATTGGTGGCGGCGTTATGAGGAGTGCAAATATTACGACTGAGCGGCGCCGATAGACCCTGACCCTCTTTATATGCAGGGAAGGAGCAGGAGCACTCTGTAGCGCCGGGGACCGCAATCGAGCCTCTTGAATAACACCGTGGACATGCTATAGATCGTTCATCGTCGAATAACGATGAACGGAGCAATGCATGCCCACCGTCAAACTGCGCGAGCCGGTCCAGCCCGCTCGCTTGCCGGCGCAAAACGACGCGATAGCCGCTCTCGCCAAGGCGATCGGCCATCCCGCCAGAGTCCGGATCCTACGGATGCTGCATGACAAGCAGTCCTGCATCGGCTGCGACATCGTCGACCAGATCGGGCTGGCCCAATCCACCATCTCCGAGCACCTGCGCATCCTCAAGGCGGCCGGGATCATCACCGGCGAGATCGAGCGCCCGCGAGTTTGCTACTCGCTGAACCCTGCGGCCCTCGAGCCGCTGCGGCATTTTCTCAACGATCTCGCCGAGCACCCAGCCCGCAAATAGCAACGAGCCCGGATCCCGCAAATGTCTAATTTCGAACGCTACCTCACGCTTTGGGTTGCGCTTTGCATCGTCGCCGGCATCGCGCTCGGACATTTCTTCCCCGCTGTGTTCCACGCCATAGGCGAGGCGGAGATCGCGCACGTCAATCTGCCGGTGGCGATCCTGATCTGGCTGATGATCATTCCGATGCTGATCAAGGTGGACTTCGGCGCCATCGGCAAGGTTCGCGAGCATTGGCGGGGAATTGGCGTGACGCTGTTCATCAACTGGGCCGTGAAGCCTTTCTCCATGGCCGCCTTGGGCTGGTTCTTCATCGGCTATCTGTTCGCGCCCTATTTGCCCGGAGACCAGATCAACAGCTACATCGCCGGCCTGATCCTGCTCGCGGCAGCACCCTGCACGGCGATGGTGTTCGTCTGGAGCAATCTCTCGGACGGGGAGCCGGATTTCACGCTCACGCAGGTCGCGCTCAACGACACCATCATGATCTTCGCCTTCGCGCCGATCGTGGGGCTTCTACTCGGCCTGTCCGCCATCACCGTGCCTTGGGAAACCCTGTTGCTGTCGGTCACGCTCTACATCGTCGTGCCGGTGCTTCTCGCGCAGATCTTGCGCGGGTGGATCATGGCGGGCGGCGGCCAGCCGGCGCTGGCGCGGCTCCTGTCCGTATTGCAACCGATGTCGCTCGTGGCCTTGCTTGCGACTCTCGTGCTTCTGTTCGCCTTCCAAGGCGAGCAAATCCTGGCGCAGCCGCTCATCATCGCCATGCTCGCCGTACCGATCCTCATCCAGGTCTATTTCAACTCTGGCCTGGCCTATCTTCTCAACCGGGCCGCCGGCGAAGCGCATTGCGTCGCGGCGCCGTCCGCCCTCATCGGCGCCAGCAATTTCTTCGAGCTCGCCGTGGCCGCGGCGATCAGCCTGTTCGGCTTCAACTCCGGGGCTGCGCTGGCGACCGTCGTCGGCGTCCTGATCGAGGTCCCAGTCATGCTGTCGGTGGTCAAGATCGTGAACCGCTCGAAGGGCTGGTACGAGTCGGGAGCGGGCGTCCAGCAGCGCCTCGTGCGCGAGAAGGCAGGGGCCTGAGCCTCTAGCAGCAGCTGGACTTCGCCTCGCCACCCGGCGCGCCCGTCTCGTCGAAGGGGAGAGACGTGCCGCAGCCGGGGAAGATGCCGTAATGGGTCGAGAAGCCCCCGATGAAATCGAAATGGGGCGCAAAGCGCGTCTCGGCCAGCATGCGCCAGCTATTGCCGCAGACGGGAAACACTTTGCCGCGTTCGATGACGTGATGGCCGTCGAGCGTAAAGGCCTGTTCCTGTTCCGCCACGCCGCCGCGATAGACCACCGCCTGGCCGTAATCCTCGCAGGCGGGCTCCAGTCCATCGAGCTTGAACAGGCGATAGGTCGCCGAAAAGAACCGCGCCTGACCGAGCTTCGCCCGCATCGCCTCGTTCTCCACCGCGATGGGCCGGCTCGTGACGAGCCTGGGATCGAGGAAGCCCGCCGCCTTCGCCATGGGCACAAAGTCGTTCCAATAAAGCGCGCCGCCCAGGCACTCGCCGTAGAGCAGCGGGTCGGCGCGGATTTCGTCCGGCAGCCGCCGGTCGCAATAGACGTCGGCGAAATAGAGCTCGCCGCCGGGCTTGAGCAGCCGGTGCGCGCCGCGTAGCACCGACGGCTTGTCGACGCAGAGATTGATCACGCAGTTCGACACGATCACGTCGAACGTGCCGGGTTCCAAATCGAGCGCGTCGAGCGTCTCCAGATAGCCCTTGAGGAAGCGCACATTCGGCCGCGCATAGCCGAATTGCCGCATGTGCCAGTCCTTGTGCGCCGCGGCGGTCGCAAGCTGCTCGTCGGTCATGTCGACGCCGACCACGCTGCCGTTCTCGCCGACGAGCTGCGCGATCAGATAGACGTCGCGGCCGGAGCCCGAGCCGAGATCGAGCACGTTGCAGCCCTGAAGCGCGGCGGGAATGACGATGCCGCAGCCGTAATATTTAGAGCGCACCTCCTCATGCACCTTGGCAAGCAGCGCCTCGAGAAAGCCCGGCACCCCGCCGCCGTCACAGCAGGCCGAGGTCTTGAGGTCCTTCGAGCCCTTGAGGACCTTGCCGTAATACTCCTTCACCACCTCGACATTCATGGCCGCCGCTCTCCTGTTCGCCCGTGTCGCTGCCTAGACTAGCAAGACTTTCGGCGCCCCGGCAGCACACGCAAGAGCACAGTCCCGTGAAGCCTGCCTATCGGCAGGATTGGCAAGAGAAAAGGCGCCGTCGGCAGCCTTGCCTGGCTCGGACGGATTGCCTAACCATGGCTCCCCACTCAAGACGGAGGAAACCGCATGAGACGTCTTTTGGCAGCCGCGTTATTCGCTGTGGCAGGCTCGGCCTACGCGCACGCCGATCAGATCGACCGCATGGTCGTGGACACCATGGAAACGATCACGCCGGACACGCTCGACTGGAAGGACGAGCCGATCCTCCCGAAAGGTGCCAAAAGCGCTCTGATCGTCGGCGACCCCAACAAGGCCGGCGTCTTCATCGCCTACCTGAAGTTTCCGCCCAACTATCAAATCGCGCCTCACACTCATCCCTTCACCGAAGTCATCACCGTCGTTCAGGGCAAGCTCGGCAACGGCATGGGCGAAAGGTTCGATTCGCAAAGCGGTGAGATGCTCGATGTGGGTTCCAGCTTCACGCTGCCCGCAGACCACGCGCATTATGTTTGGACCGCCGACGAGGAGACGGTCATCGTGCTGACTGCGACCGGTCCGTGGGACATCACCTACACCGACCCGAAGGACGATCCGCGCAGCCAGTAAGGCGCGCTGCCCTTAGGCACGCTTGCCCCGGAACCCCGTGGCGAGCACATAGACCTCCGACGAATCCTGCCGGCTCGCCTTCGGCTTCACATGGGCGACCTTGGCGAAGCCCTCCGTGAACGGGCCGGCAAGGTTGGAGTCCTGGGGAACCGGGAGTACAACCCCGCATGGCATACGGCGCTCGACCTCGACAGCCTCCTGACGGTGTCCGAAGCGGTCG
>CAYUTT010000244.1:0-3841 GCA_964447575.1 uncultured Methyloceanibacter sp. | reverse complement strand
AGGCGCACGCCGCGAGTCCCAAAAGGATCGCGGAGCCATTAAAGGATTTGCGCCTTCCTGGCGCGCCATCCCCTCTCACTCGCGGACATGCGTCCGGCGAGAAATTTCGGCGTGCCCTCCTGCCGAGGCCGCCAAGGACATGCGCTTGCACAGGTCAGGCGAAAGGACCAAATTCCGGCCATGTACGCGGTCAAGGAGATCTATTACACGCTGCAAGGCGAAGGCGCCCAGGCCGGACGGCCGGCGGTGTTCTGCCGCTTTGCGGGCTGCAATCTGTGGTCGGGCCGCGAGGCGGACCGCGCCGAAGCGGTCTGCAGCTTCTGCGACACGGATTTCGTGGGCACGGACGGTCCCGGCGGCGGCAAGTTCGCCGAGGCGGACAGGCTCGCGCGCGCCTGCCGAGAAGCTTGGCAGGGCAATTCCGGCACGCCGCCTTTCGTCGTGCTGACCGGCGGCGAGCCCATGCTCCAGGTGGACGAGGCGCTGGTCGCGGCGCTCCACACGCTTGGGTTCGAGGTCGCCATCGAAACGAACGGCACGCTTCCCGTCCTTGCCGCCATCGATTGGGTTTGCGTCAGCCCCAAGGCGGGCGCGCCCTTGCGGCAGCGCTCGGGCGATGAGCTGAAACTCGTCTATCCGCAAGAGGAGCTCTGGCCCGAGGAGGTTCAGGCGCTCGACTTCACCCATTTCCTGCTTCAGCCCATGGACGACGGCGCGCGGACGCCGGTCAATGTGAAGGCCGCGATCGACTATTGCCTCGCGCACCCCAAATGGCGCTTGAGCCTGCAAACCCACAAATTGCTGGGATTGCCCTGACCGGGTGCGGCCGCGCAAACCCTGGCCCGGACAGGCAAAATCCCCTAAACAGCGAGCCATGCGTATCTACAAGGAATTCTTTTTCGAGGCCGCGCATTTCCTGCCCTCGGCGCCGCCGGGCCACCCGAATTCCCGGGTGCACGGCCATTCGTTCCGCGTGCGCGTCACGGTGGACGGCGAGCCCGACGAGGAGACCGGCATCATCGTGCATTTCGGCGATCTCGAAGCGGCGGTGGCGGAGGCGCGCGAGGCGCTCGACCACCGCCTGCTCAACGACATCGAGGGGCTCACCGCGCCGACGCTGGAGCGGATCGCGGCGTGGCTGTGGGACCGGCTGCACAACCGGCTGCCCGGGCTTGCCGAGATCGTGGTCGCGCGCGACTCCTGCCATGAGGGCTGCATCTATCAGGGGCCGCCGATGCGGCTCGCCGCGGAGTAGACCATGACGCGGAAGATCACAGGCTTGCGCCAGCTCGGCGCGGAAGTCCCGGTTCCCGCCTCGCCGGACGAGGCGGAGCTCGAGCGCGTGCCGAACCCGCATGCGGACACCGCCTACGTGGCGCGCTTCACCGCGCCGGAGTTCACCTGTCTCTGCCCCGTGACCGGCCAACCGGACTTCGCGCATTTCGTGGTGGACTACGCCCCGCGCGCCTGGCTGCTCGAGTCGAAATCCTTCAAGCTGTTTCTGGCGAGCTTCCGCAACGCGAGCGCCTTCCACGAGGATGCGACGCTCACCGTCGGCAAGCGCATCGTCGATCTCATCGAGCCGTCCTGGCTCAGGATCGGCGGCTATTGGTATCCGCGCGGCGGCATTCCCATCGACGTGTTCTGGCAGCACGGCACCCCGCCCGAAGGCGTGTGGATCCCCGAGCAGGGGGTCGCGCCTTATCGCGGCCGCGGGTGACTTATCCCCGCCGCTGGCGATAGGATTATAATCCGCCTCTGGAATGGATTGGCACTTCTGGAGGCGCCATGATGCTCACGCCTAATACCCTCGCTCGCGTCCGGCAGGAGTTCGCGTACCTCGCGGTGAAGGCGAGCTATCACGGCTGGCGTTCAATACTGAAGGCGGGCTTCGACCCCAATCAGCCCCGCGTTCCCGCAGGCAATCCCGACGGTGGCCAATGGACCCGCGTCGGAGGCGGGACAGCCAGTCGCACGCGCGAGACCATCCGGCGCGACGATACTGGGACCGAGCCTTGGCACGCTGTTATCACGCGCAGGCGCGAAGATGGCTCCCTAGCGCAAGAGACCGTCCTCAATCGCGACGGCAGCGCGATCCGTTCCGATTTTCCCGAGTTCCCCGACGAAGCTAGCTTTGACGAGCGCCATACGGTGACGGGTGCCGACGGCACAATCGTCACCTTCCAAGACGCCGGCTCAACGCAAACCATCTTCGGTCCGGACGGGCAATTCCTGAGCGAGTGTTTGGACACCAGGCGGACCGGAGTCGGTCGCCGCCGTGCAGCTGGCCTTCGCGCCCGCGGCCGGCATTGCGGTGGGAGAAGCCACCGCCGCGACAGTCAGGCTCGGCCTGACGCTCTACGGCTGGTATCTCAGCCGCCGACAACGGGACCAACATCCGGTTGTTGCATTCAAAGCCCGCGATTTTCAGCCGGAGGGCGAGGCCGACACTCCACAGCTGGCGTGGGTCGGGAACCTCACGCGTGATGAGGTCGATGACGCTTGTCCACGGCACATTGATGCTCAGAATATTACGAATGAAGCAGCCGCCAGCACGAATCGTTCCGACTATAGGACGCCGCAGGAGTACGGGACGGCCGTACATCTAAAGGTGCGCAATGCCATCAATGGACCTAACCCGAAAAGGCCCAAGGACCCGAACTTCCGTGCTGAGATCTCCTTGCTGAAGACGCTTGAAGAAACCGGGAAGCCGGAAGATCAAGAAGCCAGTTATGGCAGACCTGGATCAGTACGCGTCGACGTTCTTGAGAACACGGAAGACAATACGGTCTGCGTCTACGATATCAAGACTGGTACAAGCGGACTGAGCCCAGCGCGTTTTGCCGAAATCTCTCGCACCGTCTACTTACGTTTTCCAGAGACGCAACGCATAATCGTGATCGAGGTGAGGCCTGGGCGATGACCACAACGCGACAGGTCAAGAAGCTGGTCGCGCCGTTGCTGGCTCGCCATACAGAACTTACCCTCCTCGGCCGACTTATCGTCCTTCGGCCAGTGCACCACATTGTACGTGGCATACTCATTGACCGAACAATTTCAGCGGAACAATGTCAGCCAAGATGGTTGGTGACGTACCTATTCGTCAGGAGAAGTCACTTGCCAGTCGGTCATGGCGAACTAATTCATCGCCCTACAGGACACTGGCAACTCTCAGAGCAAAGTCTCTCGACGGATTTGGTAGAAGTGGTGGAGCGTGATGTGTTGCCAAAGTTGCATGCGCTGGCAACAATTCCTGCTCTTCTGAGATTCTCTCTCCCAATCAACCCTGATAAGCTGCGGTTCTCTCGCGCAATGCAATCCCTTCTCCTCATCGCCATGGGCGAACTCGACCAGGCGCGCGACATCATCGCCACCGAGAAGCAAGCGTCGGATTTCTGGCTGCCGCATCTTGAGCGCCTTGGCCTCAAGGAGAAGCTGTTGGACCTCGGCGACCGGCTCGGTGCCGAGGATCGCGCGAAGCTCGCGGGCCTATTACATGAGTGGGAGGCCTACACCGTCGAGAAGCTGAAGCTGGGCGGCGTCTGGGAGCGAACCCCCTTTCCGCTCGATAAAGCGCAACCCGCCCAGTGATGGTGAGATTGTGCCGGACGACTTGGCCGCTTATCCCCCCGCTCCGCTGACCTGCGATGATAGGGACGCAGTCAGTCAGTGCGGCCGGAGCGCTTCACCAGCCGATCGATCTCCATCAATTCGGCAAGCAATGGCTCCATCTCTTTGAGCGGCACCATGTTGGGTCCGTCGGAGGGGGCCTTGTCCGGGTCCTGGTGGGTCTCGATGAAGAGGCCGGCCACGCCCACGGCCACCGCGGCCCGGGCGAGCA
>CAYUTT010000243.1:0-3845 GCA_964447575.1 uncultured Methyloceanibacter sp. | reverse complement strand
CCGCTTCCGCCGCCGTCACAGTGACCTTGCCGTCGGCCTCGTGCGTGTCCTCCTGAATGACGATCGTGTCGGCACCGTCGGGAACGGGTGCGCCGGTAAAGATGCGCACGGCTTGCCCCGGGCCGACCGTGCCAGGAAAGCGCGCTCCCGCCGCGGCCTCACCGGCCAGCGCAAGCGTCACGGGGAGCTTGGCCACGTCCGCGGCGCGGACCGCATAGCCGTCCATGGCCGATGCGTCGAAGGGAGGTTGCGTCAACGTCGCGGCGAGGCCTTCGGCAAGCACGCGGCCATGCGCTTCCGCAATCCCGACCTCCTCGGCCTCGACCGGCACGAGCCCTTTCAAGACGAAGGCAAGCGCATCATCGACGGAAAGCATCGCGTCACTCAGGGCGTGCGGAAATCGCCGGAGCGGCCGCCCGTCTTCTCCACAAGGCGGATGCCGGAGAAAGACATGGCGCGGTCCACGGCCTTGCACATGTCGTAGAGGGTGAGGCAGGCGATTGTCACCGCCGTCAGCGCCTCCATCTCCACGCCCGTCTTGCCTTCGACCTTGGCCGTCGCCGCGACCCTGATGCCTGAGGGCGCCCGGGACGGCGCAAAATCGAGCGTCACCTGAGTGAGGGGAAGAGGGTGGCAAAGCGGTATCAGCTCGGCCGTCTTCTTCGCCGCCATGATCCCGGCGATACGTGCGGTGGCCAGCACGTCACCCTTCGGCGCCGTCCCGTCGAGGATCATGTCGAGCGTCTCGGGCTCCATCGCCACGAAGCCTTCGGCGACCGCCGTGCGCACCGTGACCGCCTTTTCCGAGACGTCGACCATGCGCGCCTCGCCCTTCTCGTCGAGATGGGAAAGACGCGCGCTCATTGGGCCGCCTCGGCGGAAGCCTCGGCGCCGGTCAGAAGCGCGCGCGTGGCCCCAGCAACATCGTGCTGACGCATCAGGCTCTCCCCGACCAGGAAGGTCCGCACGCCCGACCTTGCCAGTCGCATCAGGTCGGCGTGGGTGGCGATGCCGCTCTCGGCCACCACCATGCGATCCGGCGGCACGCGAGAGGCGAGACGTTCCGTGGTGGCGAGGGTCGTGTCGAAAGTCTTCAAGTCGCGATTGTTGATGCCGATCAATTTCGTACCGAGCGCAAGCGCGCGGTCGAGCTCGGCCTCGTCATGCACTTCGGCCAGAAGATCCATGCCGCACGCGCGCGCCGCCTCCTCGAGATCGCGGGCCAGCGCATCGTCGACGGCCGCCATGATGACCAAGATGCAGTCGGCGCCGAGCGCCCGCGCCTCGAACACTTGGTAGGGATCGACCATGAAATCCTTGCGCAAGCAGGGCAGACCGCAGGCCGCCCGCGCCATTGTCAGATATTCCTGACATCCCTGGAACGACGGCCCATCTGTCAGCACCGAAAGACAAGTTGCGCCACCAGCCTCGTAGGCGACCGCAAGGGTCGGCGGATCGAAGTCCGCCCGGATCAGGCCTTTGGACGGGCTAGCCTTCTTGATCTCGGCGATGAGCGCGAAATCCCCTGCGGCGATACGCAACCGTAAGGCTTTATAGAAGGGGCGCACGGGCGCGGCATCCTCGGCCCGGCCGCGCATGGCAGCCTCAGGCACGGCCTTCTTCGCGGCCGCGACCTCTTCGCGCTTATAGGCGAGGATCTTGTCGAGCACGTTCGCCATCATCATCGACCTCTGACTCAGACCTTACCATGGCTGAGCCGTGTCAGCGCCTCCAGCACGCCCATAGCCTTGCCGCTGTCGATGGACTGCGCCGCAAGCGCCACACCCTCGCGCAAGGTCTTCGCCTTGCCGGCGACGAGCAGCGCCGCCGCGGCGTTTAACAGCACGATGTCCCGCAACGGCCCCTGATTCCCTTGCAGGACGGCGCGGATATGGGCGGCGTTCTCGGTCGCGTCCCCGCCGACGAGGTCGCCCGGCTTCGCATCGCCCAGCCCGGCGTTCCGCGGCGAGACCCGGAAGGTCGAGACCTTGCCGTGATCCAGCGCCGCCACATGGCTGATATCGGTGGTGGTGAGCTCGTCGAGCCCGTCGCCGCCATGCACGACCCAGGCGCGCTCGACACCGAGAATGCCAAGCACGTTGGCAATCGGCTCCACCCATTTCTGGTCGAACACGCCGACCACCTGGTATTTCGTGGCCGCCGGATTGGCCAGCGGCCCGAGCAGATTGAAGATGGTGCGCACCCCGAGCTCGCCCCGGACCTTGGCGACGTGACGCATGGCAGCGTGGTGGGCGGGCGCGAACATGAATCCGAGCCCGCACTCGGCGAGGCAGCGTTCGATCGTCTCCGGGCCGCACTCGATATTTACCCCGAGCGCGGCCAAGACGTCCGCGGACCCGGAGCGCGATGAGATCGAGCGGTTGCCGTGCTTGGCCACCGGCACGCCCGCGCCTGCCACCACGAATGCGGCGCAGGTGGAGATGTTGTGCGTGCCCTTGGCATCGCCGCCCGTGCCGCAGGTGTCGATCGCACCTTCCGGAGCGCGCACGGGGAGTGCCTTGGCGCGCATCACGCGCGCCGCACCCGCGATCTCCTCCACCGTCTCGCCGCGCACACTGAGCCCCAAGAGCAGAGCACCGATCTGTGCATCGCTGGCGCCGCCGGACATGATCAGCTCGAAGGCTTGCCCCGCCTCGCCTTGCGTGAGGCTCTGACCGCTCGCGATTTTTCTGATGGCCGCCTTCAGGTCGTACGCGCTGGCGTCGCCGCTCGCGGGCGAGGGACTAGAGGGCACCGACCGCTTCTCTTTGCGATCCGCCGCGCGCCCGCCGCTCGACGCGGGCGAGATCGAGGAAGTTGGCGAGCAGCTGGTGTCCGTGCTCCGAGGCGATGCTCTCGGGATGGAACTGGACCCCATGCACCGGGTAGCGCTTGTGCTGAAGTCCCATGATGATGCCGTCGGCAGTCTCAGCCGTGATCTCCAACTCCTCGGGCAGGGTGGCACGGTCGACCACGAGCGAATGATAGCGCGTGGCCGAGAAGTCCTGCGGCAGGCCCGCGAACACACCCTGACCCGTATGGTGCACCTTCGACAGCTTGCCGTGCATCAAGACGGGCGCGCGGACCACATCGCCGCCATAGACCTGACCGACGGCTTGGTGCCCGAGGCAGACGCCGAGAATCGGCACCACCGGACCGGCGCGCTGGATCAGCTCGAGGCAGATGCCGGCGCGGTCGGGGTCGCACGGTCCGGGCGACAGCACGATCGCCTCCGGCCCTTCCGCCAGCACCTCGTCCACGGTGATCTTGTCGTTGCGGTAGACCTGCGTGCTCGCGCCCAATTCCCCAAGGAAATGAACGAGATTATAGGTGAAGCTGTCGTAGTTATCGATCAGGGTCAGCATGGCTTGGTGTTACGCCCCGGGCCGATACGCCGTCAAGGTGAAGTGGATCTAGCCCGTCCGCAGTTCCCTGGGCGTGAGAAAGAGGCTCAAGCTCCCGCTGTTCACGGTGACGCTCGGCCACAGCCCCGCCGTGAAGTTGATCACCGCCAAAGCGGTGGTCGGATACTTCTCTCTGAGGCGGTCCCGCATATGCTTCGGCCCGGAGCCGACGAGATCGAGGGCGAAGACCTGGATTTCGGGATTGTGACCAACGATCAGCACGCGGCTCGCCCCCGGCCCGATGCCCCGGAGCATCTCCAGCATCTCCGCCGGGCTTGCGTGATAGAGCGCGTCCTCGTAGACGACCTTCGGCTCGACTTTCAGCTCCGGCAGGACCAGCGCCAGCGTATCCACGGTGCGCCTCGCGGACGAGCACAGCACGAGCTCGGGGTCGATGCCCCGCTCGGCCATGGCCCGGCCCATGACCGGCGCGTCGGCCAT
>CAYUTT010000242.1:0-3850 GCA_964447575.1 uncultured Methyloceanibacter sp. | reverse complement strand
CGAGTCCCAAAAGGATCGCGGAGCCATTAAAGGATTTGCGCCTACCCGGCGCGCCGTCCCCCTCTTCCGAGGGGACCGCTCTTTGACAAGCCTCGCGCGATCCTCGCGGCGAGACGATGAGCCATGCCCGCACGTCCTTCGTCATGGCCGGGCTTGTCCTGCGTAGGCGCGACTAGCCCGGCAATGACGAAGCGGAGGTAAGGGCATACATTACGGCCATGCTCACACCCGAGGAAATCGAGCGCTACCGGCGCCATCTGGTGCTGAAGGAGATCGGCGGCGAAGGCCAGCAGCGGCTCAAGGCGTCGCGCGTGCTGGTGGTCGGCGCCGGCGGGCTCGGCTCTCCGCTCATTCTCTATCTCGCCGCCGCGGGTGTCGGCCAGATCGGCATCATCGACGACGACCGCGTAAGCCTCGACAATCTCCAGCGGCAGATCGTCCACGACACGGCGAGCGTCGGGCGTTTGAAGACCAAGAGCGCGGCCGCGACCGTGGAGCGTCTGAACCCGCATGTCGAGACCAAGCTCTACTCCACGCGGCTCGTCCCGGAGAACGCGATCGACATCCTGCGCGGCTTCGACATCGTCGCCGACGGCTCCGACAATTTCGCCACGCGCTATCTCGTCAACGACGCCTGCTATTTCGCGAAGGTGCCGCTTGTTGGCGCGGCGGTGGGCCCGTTCGACGGACAGCTCACCACCTTCCGCGCCCACGAGACCGACGAGAGAGGGGACCCGCGCCCCAATTATCGTTGCCTGTTTCCGGAGCCGCCGCCGGAGGGCACCGTGCCGCCATGCTCGGAGGCGGGCATTCTGGGTGCGGTCGCGGGCGTGATGGGCTGTCTCCAGGCGGTGGAGGTGGTGAAGGAACTGCTGCGGCTCGGCGAGGGGTTGGTGGGCCGGCTCCTCCTCTACGACGCGCTCCAGGCGCGTTTCTCTACGATCGCCTATCGCTGGGAC
Source organism: uncultured Methyloceanibacter sp. (assembly GCA_964447575.1). Lineage (GTDB taxonomy): Bacteria > Pseudomonadota > Alphaproteobacteria > Rhizobiales > Methyloligellaceae > Methyloceanibacter. Next base: position 2,891 of record CAYUTT010000242.1, on the reverse strand, counting down.
CCGGAGAACCCGCTGAATGGCAGAAATCCGCGGTTTGGCGATCTTGGCCATCACCGGAAAGCCGCCGCGGCCGAAACCGCAGGGCTCCAATAGGGTTTTTCAATCTTTTCGCCCGAAGGTTGAGCGGATCCGTTGGATGCCCGGCGTCCCGCTTGCTGGGTATGACCGAATGCTGCGCCATGACTGAAACCATCACCACCACCTGCGCCATCGCCGGCGGCGGCCCCGCCGGCGTGATGCTGGGCTACCTGCTCGCCCGCGCGGGCGTGGACGTGGTCGTGCTCGAAAAGCACGAAGATTTCTTCCGCGACTTCCGCGGCGACACCATCCACCCCTCCACGCTCCAGGTCCTGTACGAGCTCGGCGTGCTCGAGGAGTTCCTGAAGCGGCCGCATCAGGAGGTGCGCCAGATCGGCGCGCAGATCGGCGACGAGATGGTGCAGATCGCCGACTTCACGCATCTGCCGACTCATTGCGGCTTCATCGCCTTCACGCCGCAATGGCATTTCCTCGATTTCCTGGCCGAGCAGGGCAAAAGCTTGCCCAGCTTCCATCTCCGCATGCAGGCGGAGGTGGACGAGCTCTTGAAGGACGGCGACCGGGTCGTCGGACTGAAAGCCGCGACGCCGAAAGGCGAGCTTGAAGTCCATGCCGATCTCGTGGTCGGCACGGACGGCAGGCACTCCACGGTCCGGAAGCTCGCGGGGCTCGAGGTGGAGGATCTCGGCGCGCCCATGGACGTGCTGTGGCTGCGCCTCTCCAAGAATCCGGAAGACGGATCGGAGACCCTGGGCCGCATCGAGCCCGGCCGGTTCTTCATCATGATCGATCGCGGCGACTATTGGCAGTGCGCCTTCATCATTCCCAAGGGCGGCTTCAACGAGCTGCGCCGCAAGGGACTTGAAGCCTTTCGCCTGGGCCTCGTGGCGCTGAAGCCATCGCTCGCGACCCGCGTGCGGGAGATCGCCTCCTGGGACGACGTGAAGCTGCTTACCGTGCGCGTGGACCGGCTGAAGTGCTGGTACCGGCCGGGGCTGCTCTGCATCGGCGATGCGGCGCACGCCATGTCGCCTGTCGGCGGCGTCGGCATCAACCTCGCCATTCAGGACGCCGTGGCCACCGCCAATATCCTGGCGGGCCCATTGCGTGAGACGCGCGCGCGCGGGAAGCTGGCGGAAGACGATTTGCGCAAGGTCCAGAAGCGGCGCCAGTGGCCGACGGAGATGACGCAAGCCTTGCAGGTCTTCATCCAGAACCGCGTGATCTCGAACGTCCTGACCATGCAGACGCAGCCGAAACTGCCGTTCGTGGCGAGGCTACTCAACCGGTTCCCATGGCTGCGGCGGCTCCCCGCTCGGATCATCGGCATGGGCTTCCGCCCCGAGCATGTGAGTCCGGAACTCATAAACCTGAAGCCAGAGACCTGACCCTTGCGACATCTGACTTCTGATTTCTTCTGAATCAGAACATCGCCGGGTGGACGCGGTCGGGCGGTGCATGCCCGTCTAGGAAGGTCTTGATGTTGATGATGACCTTCTCGCCCATATCGACGCGGCCTTCGAGCGTGGCCGAGCCCATATGGGGCAGCACGACCACCTTATCGTTGCGGAGCAGCTTCGGGTTCACCGCGGGTTCGTGCTCGAACACGTCGAGGCCAGCGCCGGCCAGCTCGCCATTGTCGATCATGCGGGCCAGGGCGTTCTCGTCGATCACTTCGCCGCGGGCCGTGTTGACGATATAGGCGGTGGGCTTCATCAGCGACAGGCGCCGCGCCGAGAGCAGATGGTAGGTGGCCGGCGTGTGCGGGCAGTTGATGGAGATGATGTCCATGCGGGCTAGCATCTGGTCGAGGCTGTCCCAATAGGTCGCCTCGAGCGCCTTCTCGATGTCCGGGTGGACGCGCCTGCGATTGTGGTAGTGGATCTGGAGACCGAAGGCCTTGGCGCGCCGCGCCACGGCTTGGCCGATGCGCCCCATGCCGACAATGCCCAGGCGCTTGCCGAAGATGCGATGACCGAGCATCCAGGTCGGCGACCAGCCCTGCCATTCGTCGGTGCCGCCGCGCAGGATGTTGGCGCCCTCGGTGAGCCGCCGCGGCACGGCGAGGATCAGCGCCATGGTCATGTCGGCGGTATCCTCGGTCAGCACACCCGGCGTGTTGGTGACGATGATGGAGCGGTTCCGCGCCGTGTCGAGGTCGATATTGTCGACGCCGGTGCCGAACTGAGCAATCAGCTTGAGATCGGGGCCCGCCTGGCTCAGCACGGCACGGTCGATGCGGTCCGTGACCGTCGGCACGAGGACGTTCGCCGTCTTCACCGCCTCGATCAGCGCCTCGCGCGAGAACGGCTTGTCGTCGAGGTTGAGCCGCGCGTCGAACAGCTCTCTGAGCCGCGTCTCAACGACGTCGGGGAGCTTACGCGTGACGATAACGAGCGGTTGATCAGAAGCCATAATTCATCCCGTTAGGAAGCGAGTGGCGGGGAGAATCCCCGTGTGTCTTGCCAGAAGCTCGGATTTGCGCGCTTTGTCTAACAGAATGGGCTTTGCGAGATAAAGCGTCATATTGGCTTAGCGGCCGGAAACGGCCCCGAGCCACGATCCGTTCACTTTTCTCGGCGATTGAATGGAGGGTCGATTCGGGGCCCCAAGCGGGGGAGCGATAGTGCGCGGTTGGTTTTTGATCGGATTCGGAGCGCTTTTGGGCGCAAGCCTGGCACTCGTTTGGGCGGGGCCGGCCGGAACCGCCGCCGCGGAGGAGGGGGTGAAGCAGGCCGCTGCCGCCGCGAGCGGCTCCAAGACCGGCCTGCGCGTACCCCGTTTCGTCAGCCTCAAATCCGACAAGGTAAACGTGCGCCGGGGCCCGAGCACCGAACAGTCGATCGTCTGGG
>CAYUTT010000241.1:0-3855 GCA_964447575.1 uncultured Methyloceanibacter sp. | reverse complement strand
TATGGCCGCCCTTTCGGCGGCGTTCCCCGTGCGTGGAGCCCACGCACACATTCCCGTTCCGCATAGCTTTTCCGCGCGGCCACCTCACCGGACGCGCGAGGCGGCGTCAAGCACGGCGCGCCATGACTGCGCGTCTATTCGGTGTTGGCGGCCGCCGCGCCGCCGTCTGCCTTCGGCGTGCAGGGAATGCCTTGCGCGAAGCATTTCGAGTAGAGCCCTTGCACGGCGCAGGCGATGCTTGCGTCCTTCGCCGTCTCCCAGGTGGCGCCCGGATGGTCGTCCGCGACTTTCTCCAGCCAGTTCACCCGCGCGGCCTCTTCCGAATCTTCGCGGTTGCTGAGGAAGCCGGCCCCGCTGCCGGTGATCGGCTCCGCGGCGCAGTCCAGATTGGCCGGGGGCTCCGCCATGCCGTCCGGCGCCATCTCCTCGGCGGAGGCGGGCAGCGCCAGGGACAGGGCCGGCAGCGTCAAGGCCGCGGCACAGACGATCAAGACATGTCGGACAGAAGCGACGTTCGGCATCATCTCAAGCAACACTCCCTCCCAGGGTCTTTCGCGGTTCGGGTCTTCGCGCATGTGGCCCGGTCTGTGGCCCGCATTGTCGTGCCGTTTTAGCACAAACGCGGGGGCGCGAAAAACGCGCTGCGAGGGCCGCGCGCGAAGGCTGGCATGCGGAGCGCGTAGCATCGTCGCAGCCGCGCTTTTCCTTGATGCCGCCTTGCTTTGGCGCAAAACTGCGCCGCGATACGGGCGTTGCGCCGCAAAATGCGCACGAGGCCCGGGCAAGTCGGCGTCGAGGTGGGGGTTTCATCGTGATCAGGGTGTGCGTGGCGCCGTTCGGGCTGTGCGTGGCGCTATTGACGCTAGCGACCCTCTCCGCCTGCAGCCGGACCCCGCAGGCGCCGGACGTCGCCTTTATCCCGACCCGCGCCGTGGAACACGCGACGACCGACCCGAAAGCCGCCTTCGAGGCTGCCAAGGTCGTCTGCCTGGAAGAGGCGCGGCGGAAGGGGATATCTTCCGTAACGCGGATCCTCCTCCTGCGCGGCAAGACCTCGAAATCAGACTATGTCCAGTGCATGGAGCGGAGGGGCTTCGCGCAGGTCGACGACTAGCCTCGACCCCGGCCGCCTTTTGCGAGTCCGCGCGCACCCTGGACTTGGTTAGCGCATCCTTAAGAGAGTTGCGCGACCCTCTTGCCTCAACCTTTGGGCGTGACGGCGGGGCGGCCGATTCCGGGATGTGGAACCCCCGCAGAACCTCTATAAATGGCCGTAATCAGGGTATACGGTACGCCTCGGGGTCGCCCCTTCGGACGGCCGGTTTTCGCGCGCCGGTGGTGACACAGACATCGAAGAGGTCGGGGTAATTGCGGGATTTCCTACAAGGCAATAGCCGCGGCAAGCTCATTGACTGGCTGAAGATCGATTCCTGGATCGATTCCGGCCTCTATGGCGCTTGGATCGGCTTCCTCGATTGGTGGAGCAGCTATTCCTCGTTTTTCGGGAAGTTCGAGGTCAAGGGCTTCGTCCGCGCTTGCAACGAGCTCGCCTGCGAGACCCTCACTCTCAGCGTCGGCGGGCTTCTGATTGTGCTCGCCTTCGCCCTGCCCGCCTTCGAGATCGCTCAAGGCAAGATCAACCTCGCCGACGAGTATAGTGTCACCTTCCTCGATCGCTACGGCAACGAGATCGGCAAGCGCGGCCTCTTGCGTGACGACTCCGTCCCGCTCGAGGAGATCCCCGATCATATGATCAAGGCGACGCTCGCCACCGAGGACCGCCGCTTCTTCGACCATTTCGGCATCGACGTCTTAGGTACTGGCCGCGCGCTCGCAGAAAACGCCCGCGCCGACCAAGTGGTCCAGGGCGGCAGCTCGCTCACCCAGCAGCTCGCCAAGAATATGTTCCTCACGCCGGAGCGGGCGCTGTCGAGAAAGATCAAAGAGGCGTTCATCGCCATCTATCTGGAGAACCACTACACGAAGCCGGAAATTCTCAAGCTCTACTTCGATCGCGCCTATCTCGGCGGCGGCTCCTACGGAGTCGAAGCGGCAGCCCAGTACTATTTCGGAAAATCGATCCGCGAGGTGACGCTCGCCGAGGCTGCCATGCTGGCCGGCATGTTCAAGGCACCGACCCGCTACGCGCCGCACATCAATCTCGCCGCCTCGCGCGCCCGCGCCAACGAGGTCCTGACCAACATGGTCGAGGCCGGCTATTTGAGCGAAGGCCAAGTCTATGGAGCTCGCTTGAATCCGGCCAGGATCGTCGAGCGCGGCGACAGGAAGAGCCCCGATTACTTCCTCGATTGGGCCTTCGAGCAGGTGCAGCGGCTAATGGCCGGCAAGCCGAACCACATCCTCGTCGCCCGAACGACGGTGGATCTCGGGCTGCAGCGAGCGGCCGAGGACGCGCTCGAAGGCACGATTGCCAAATATGGCCGGTCGCGCCACTTCAACAACGGTGCTCTGGTTTCCATGGAAACCGACGGAGCGGTGCGCGCCATGGTCGGCGGCAAGGACTATGGCGAGAGCCAATTCAACCGCGCCGCCCACGCTTACCGGCAACCGGGCTCATCCTTCAAGTCGTATGTCTATCTTACGGCGCTTCAGAACGGCTTCACGCCCAACTCGATCGTAAGCGACGGCTATGTCAGTTGTGGCCGCTGGTCGCCGAAGAACTACTCCGGCGGCTACAGAGGACGCATGACGCTGCGGACAGCGCTTGCCAAGTCGATCAACACCATCGCCGTGAAGCTCTCGCTCCAGGCCGGCCGCGAGAAAGTCCTCGCCGACCTGGAGACAATGGGAATACGACATCTCAAAAAGACCTGCTCGCTGGCGCTTGGCGACAACGGCATGACGCCGCTTGAGCATACCGGCGGCTATGCGGTGTTCGCTTCCGGCGGGCTCGAGGTTCGTCCCTATGCCATCGAGGAGATTAGAACCATCCCCGGCGAGCTGCTCTACAATCACAACCGCGACGAGCCCGAGCGGAAGCAAATCTTTCCTCGAAAGACGATCGAGCAGCTCAACACCATGCTGCAAGCCGTCGTCACCGAGGGGACGGGCAAGCGGGCGCAGCTGAACTACACGCATAGCGCCGGCAAGACGGGAACCAGCACAGCATATCGCGACGCCTGGTATATCGGCTACACCGGCCAGTACGTGACCGGCGTGTGGATGGGCAACGACAACTTCACGCCGATGGCGCGGGTCACGGGTGGCAGCTTCCCGGCCGAGGCTTGGCAGCTCTACATGACCGCGGCACACGACACCGACAACATTCCGACAATCCCCGGCCTAGAGCCCCATCCGGTCCAGGTCGCGGAACAGAAGCGTATTGCCGCAGCCATGGCTCAGAGCGCCACGGCCGAATTGCCGCTGCCCCCTCCGGCCGAGAGCGTCAAGGACATGTCCACGGCAACGCGCCAAGTGCTCGAACAGCTGAGCGGTCTGCTTAAGGCTGCTCCCACTCTGGATCCGAAGGACCAGGCGCGGCCGGGCCGGGCTCAGGCACCGGCGCGCGCGCCAGCATCGAGCTTGGCTTCCGCGGCAGATGGATCGCCCTCGGAAGGCACCCAATCCGCCGAAAGAGACACGGCCGCAGCCGTTCCTCAATAGGCTGGCGCCAGGGCGCGCTATCGAGAGATGATACCCGCTTGACCAGCGTCCTCCCAAATATGCCCCTCACCGGCACTTCAACGCGCAGCAGCCTCTGGCGCGAAGAAGGCAGCACGTCCATGCGTGCGCTCGGCTATTTCATTGGCACTTTTGCCGTCGCCTTGATCGTCGGAATTGGTTCCGCTTGGTACATGATCGAACGCGGGTCGCCGCTCACCACTTCGACGGTCG
>CAYUTT010000240.1:0-3869 GCA_964447575.1 uncultured Methyloceanibacter sp. | reverse complement strand
GCGGAAAGGCAAGATTCCGGGTAGTGATCGTTCCGTGACGCTCACTGGCGGAAATCAGGGTGCATCACCTCTAAAAGCTCTTGCCAATAGGGAGCCGTCCACACATGGCACGACGCGGACCAAGCAACTTTGCGGCCGAACGTCCGCTCACTGGGGCGAAGCCGACTCGACGCCAACGAGACGCTACCGCCGGGTTTGACCCTAAGCCGACATTGAAGCGGCTGAGAGGGGCAACAGCCTTGCAATCCTCGAGGCGGCGAGATCGGCTTGGCGTACGATCTCGGGCACGGCCGTGATCTCCCAAAGCGATCCTTGGCATAGCGGTCCAAGCGCATAGAGTCCGGGGGTTGGCACGTTACGAGCACCTAGCACTTGACCGTCGGGTTCCACTACGAGGCCCAAATTGTGAGGGTCCGCGCGGGCGAGCTCGTGACCGATCAAACCTCTGATGAGGGTAGAGCGAAGGTCCGGCCTATAGCCTCTGCAGTCAAAGGCCAGATCGGTCTTCAACGTCTCAACTGCTGAGGTGCCATGACGTCTGAGGTTCACCACGAAGCCGGGGCTTGATCGTTCGACGTCAACAACTCGAGCGCGGAGAAGGCGTGCGCGGCCTCGGTCCAATTCTTGATGGAGCTGCCGATAGACCTCCGGGGGCAGTCTGTGCCGATGCGTGTCCCAGAATGGCCGCACATGGCGGAGGAAACGCGATTGCTCTGCGACGTCCAATTGCCGCCAGATAGTGGAAATCGAAGGCCGCAGCCCGTTAATCACCGCCTGCCAGGGCGTCCCATAGGCCTCGGCGGCTTCGCAGGCGATGCGAATGGATGCCGCAAGCCTGGCGAGGCTCTTGGTTTTGGGGAGCACCATGTCCTTTGGCACCACGCCTTTGGCGGCATGCTCTCGTGGCAGCTGACCGCGGCGCGAGACGATTGTAGTCTTACCCGCAAATCCCTCGCGCCGTGCGTTGAGCAGCACGTCCACCATCGTGAGGCCCGATCCGATCAAGATGCTCCCGCGCTTGTCGACCACCGCGTCAACGACCGCTACGGGGGGAGCCGCCTCTACGCTGGTCGACGGATAGATCACCTCGAATTTGTCCGCCCCAAGCTCTTTGCCGATGAGAATAGCCTCATTTTCGAAGGTTACCAGCACGTCGCCGATGTCACGTTGGGTGAACGTGGTCGTAGCCCCGCGCCCACCGCCATCGAGCACCGGGACGTTCTTGAACAGCTTCACAACAAACGCGCGCGCGTCGTCGTCCGTGCCTCCCTTCAAAAGTGCGTCCCCCCAAGCAGCGAGATAGGTGTAGCGGCCGTTACCAGACGTCTTCGGGTTAGGCACGATGACTTCGACATCGTTGCGAATGAGGTCGTCCCAGTCTTTGATGTCCTTCGGGTTTCCTTTTCGCACCAGGAAGACGGAGATCGTGGTGTAAGGCGATGCATTGTGAGGAAACTTGTCGCGCCAGTCCTTCGCAACCAAGCCGTTCTCGGCCAAGACCTCGATGTCCGTGGCCTGGTTCATTGTGACTACGTCGGCCTCGAGGCCATTGAGCACCGACAGCGCTTGCTTGCTCGATCCGCCGTGGGATTGATTCACCTCCACCTTTTCTCCGGTTTTGGTCATCCAGTCGGCTACAAAGGAGGGGTTGATGTCCTTATAGAGCTCGCGCGAGACACCATAGGATGCGTTGAGGATAGAGGTCTGCGCCTTGGCGCTGGGCACCGCGATGGCGAGTGCCACTGCCAGCGCGAAGCCGGTGAGGGTCCGAGTTCCCATGGTTCAATTCCTCTAGGGTGTAGCGCGGCTTGCCGCGTGGCGCTTAAGGGGCAAAACGCGCAAGCGCGTTTTCTGATGCGGCCTCACCGGAATGCGGCGCAGGCGCGGGGTGTGCAACGGGCTCTCCAGCAGTTGCGCGAGTTGTAGACCGCCTGGCCACGGACCGTAGCCACTCGCGGTATTGATATGCCCACCTTCTCCGACGTGAAAGAATCGAGCGCCCCAAGCGTCCGCCAGTTTAGTTGCCCGAGCGATCGCCAGATGAGGATCGTTCACGCTAGCCACAACGATGGAGGGGAACGGGAGGCGCTCAGTCGGGATGGGCGCGAAGCCGCGGGCAATCTCGCGCAGGGTAGGGCTGCCATCCACGTCCGCCGGAGCGACGATGAGAGCGCCGCGGATGTTGAGGCCCGTGTGCGCCTGCGCGAGGTGAGGAATGAGCGTGGCCCCAAGGCTGTGCGCTACGAGAAGGGACCCGGGGTGCTCGCGCACTGTAGCCGCCAGGCGATGTACCCAGGCCTCCACATCCGGGTTGGCCCAATCATCCTGCTCGACAAGAGTGGCGTCCGGGTCTTGTGCGAGCCACCATCGCTGCCAGTGGCCCTGCTCAGAGCCGCCCAGCCCCGGAACGATAAACCTCTTTGCCATCACATTGCTCCTTAGGTTCACAATGTCCGCCTCACCGGGTTGTGCTCAAGGAGACGGCCAACGCAGCACTTGACCAAACCCTAAGCGAGCCGCATCAGCGCGTCGATATATAGACTACTTTTTCTATAGAGATTAGGAGGAATATTTTGCGCCTCCTTCTCAACGCGGAGAACTGCAGAACTTGCTTCATACCCGCATGCAGCGCTTCCAGCGTTCATTCAGACCGTGCTGTCGAGCCCACCAAAGAACAAAGGGCCGCCCGATGGGGGCGGCCCTTGTGCCTGCTTCCCCAGGGAAAAGGAAGCAAGGCGCTCGGCGTAGAGAATGGGGTGGCCCCTACCAGTCGACTTGTGCGCGCATACCTACACCGGTGATTTCGGCTCCGTCGTTGACGCCTCCGTCGATTTTCGACTGATTCACGTTGAGCATGAGTCGCGTATAGTCGTTGAGGTACCAATTAACGCCGATGAGCCAGGTCTTCTGCTCACCGCAGGCGGCGCAGTCGACAACACCGCCCGCCTTGATCGCGGTAGCCTGATCGGAAAGATCGAGGAAGTCATAGCGCCCGGCGATTTGCCAGGCGCCCCAACCGCCGCTGCCGCCGAAGACCGGATTTTTGACCTTCACGCGTCCGAATACGCCGTCGCTGTATGGGCGCGACTCGCCGGTCAGAAACCAGCTGCCATCGACGTACCAGCCGTCGTAGGTCGGCTTCGCATTGGCAATTCCCGATGCGACGTCGACCTTATTCTGAGAATATTCGCTCTGGACCGAGAACGAACCTAGGACGACCGCGCCTTCCAGCCCCCAGAACGTGTCGGCCTCACCGATGAACGGCGTAGCAACGAAACGGTCCGCAAGATGCAGATCGGCGCCGCGCGCCCGATAGCGGAACAAATTCTCGGCGACACCATCCCGTGGGTTGCCAGCGGCGTCACGGTGGCGAACGCTTGCACCGAGATGCACGACCTTCCGGTCTTCGTTGACCGGCGCCACTGTTACACGCGAGGCGAACGTCGTGCCGTCCTCATAGAATGTGATTTGGTCACTCTCCGGCGTCGTCGCGAAGATGCCGGCGGCAGCGGTCCAATGTTTTTGGTCGTAGGACAGTCCGCCACCCATCAAGCGATCGAGGGTAAAGGCCTCGATGAACGCAGCACGCTCCATGAACGTGGTGTAGTTTCCGCTCATCTGGAACTCGAGCGAATTGTAAGGCTTGAAGTTACCGACCCTGATGTCGATCGGAAGGCCTGTATATTCGATATAGGCGTCCTTGACCGACGTGCTATCACCGGCGAAATCGACCTCAAACCGGTAACCTATATCGTAGAAGACCACGCCTTCCACGCCGATACGAGCGCGGCGCAGCTCAACGGCGCTTACGTCGGGCTTGCCCGTGATAGGCTCGTCTTGATCGATGCCGTTGTAGTCGACGTTCAAAC
>CAYUTT010000239.1:1245-3881 GCA_964447575.1 uncultured Methyloceanibacter sp. | reverse complement strand
CAGCGGAGCTTGCGTCGCTGGGCGCTGAGATCGTCGATATCGGCGGGGAGTCGACGCGGCCAGGGTCCGATCCGGTCGAGCGCGACGAGGAGCTCACCCGCGTGGTGCCGGTGCTGGAAGGGCTGAAGGGCTCGCCGGCGATCGTCTCCATCGACACGCGGAAAGCGCATGTGGCACGCGCCGCGGCAAAAGCCGGCGCCAAGATTCTGAATGACGTCTCGGCGCTCAGCTACGATCCCGCCACGATCGGCGTGGCGGCAGAGACGGGGCTCGACGTCGTGCTCATGCATGCGCAAGGCGAGCCCAAGACCATGCAGGACAACCCGACCTACGACGACGTGGTGCTCGAGGTGTTCGACTATCTCGCGGGGCGGATCGAAGCCTGCGTGGCCGCCGGCATCGGCCGCGCACGCATCGCCGCCGATCCCGGTCTCGGTTTCGGCAAGACGCTCGCCCACAATCTGGCGCTGCTCGCCAATCTCAGCCTGTTCCACGGGCTCGGCGTGCCGCTCCTGGTGGGGGCCTCGCGCAAGCGGTTCATCGGAGGCCTCGGGCAGGGCAAGGAGCCGAAGTCCCGAGAGCCGGGCAGCCACGCGGCGGCGATCGCCTCCGCCGCGCAAGGCGTTCAGATCCTTCGGGTGCACGACGTGGCGGGCAGCCGCCAAGCCCTGGCGGTCTGGCGCGCGAGCCTGTTCGGCACTGAAAATTAAGACAAATTCTACGTCAGGCTAGGTCTCAGGGTGTAATCTTTGCTTACATTTTTTGAATGTGTCTTGCCTATAGGAGGAGCATAATCCCATGTCGCGCCGGGCCGATCTGAGGAAGAGTTCGCCCGGCGGCGCAGACGGGGGAAAGACCGGGATGGCACGTAAATTCTTTGGCACGGACGGAATCCGTGGCAGCGCCAACTCGTATCCGATGACCTCGGAGGTGGCGCTCAAGGTCGGCATGGCTGCCGGCAAGCTCTTCACCAACGGCTCCTACCGCCACCGGGTGGTGATCGGCAAGGACACCCGCCTGTCGGGTTACATGATCGAGTCCGCGCTGGTGTCGGGTTTCACCGCCGTGGGGATGGACGTGTTCCAGCTCGGCCCGATGCCGACGCCCGCCGTCGCCATGCTGACGCGCTCGCTCCGCGCCGATTTGGGCGTGATGATCTCCGCCTCGCACAATCCCTTCGTCGATAACGGTATCAAGCTGTTCGGGCCGGACGGCTACAAGCTCTCCGACGAGCAGGAGTCCGAGATCGAGCGGCTGATGGAAGGCGATACCACCGAGCTGCTCGCGGCGCCTGAGCGGATCGGCCGGGCGACCCGCATCGACAGCGCGCGCGAGCGCTATATCGAGTTCGCCAAGCGCACGCTGCCGCGCAATCTGCGCTTCGACGGCATCCGCGCCGTGATCGATTGCGCCAACGGTGCCGGCTACAAGGTGGCGCCGGAGGCTCTGTGGGAGCTCGGCACCGAGGTGATCAAGATCGGTGTCGATCCCAACGGCCTCAACATCAACAAGGATTGCGGCTCGACTGCGCCGCAGAATCTCATCCGCAAGGTGAACGAGGTGCGCGCCGATATCGGCATCGCGCTCGACGGCGACGCGGATCGCGTGGTCATCGTCGACGAGAAGGGCCGCATCATCGACGGCGACCAGCTCATGGCGGTCATCGCCGAGTTCTGGCTCAGGCGCGGCCGGCTCGCCGGCGGCGGCGTGGTCGCCACGGTGATGTCCAATCTCGGGCTCGAGCGCTATCTGGAGGATCTCGGGCTCGGCCTTGCGCGCACCCCGGTCGGCGACCGCTACGTGGTCGAGCATATGCGCCAGCACGGCTACAATGTCGGCGGCGAGCAGTCCGGCCATATCGTGCTGTCGGACTTCTCCACCACGGGCGACGGCCTGGTCACCGCGCTGCAAATCCTCGCGGTGGTGGCGCAGAGCGGCAAGCCCGTAAGCGAGGTCTGCAACCGCTTCGAGCCCTTGCCGCAGATTCTCGAGAATGTCCGCTACAAGAACGGCCAGCCCCTCGACAATGTGGGCGTCCAGCGGGCGATCAACGACGGCAAGTCGAAGCTCGGTAACGGCGGCCGGCTGGTCATCCGCCCCTCCGGCACGGAGCCCGTGATTCGGGTGATGGCCGAAGGCGACGACGAGCGGCTGGTCAAGACCGTGGTCTCCGACATCGTGCACGCGCTGTCGGATGCGGCGGCGGCCTGACCTTTCGGCCGAGGCTTTTTTAAACTTATAAGTCCTTCAACGGCTTAGATCTGTCTGGTCCAGCCTCTGTGGCCGCACGGCCCCAGCCGTGCCGCCTTGGGACGCCCTTTAGGGCTCCATTAACCATTCCCCGCCGATAGTCCCCGAATGAGACAGCCCGTGTGATCCGAGCCTCGCGGGGCTCAGGTCTGCCAGGCTGCAGTCAGAAGGGGTAATACAGATGGGACAGATACGTTCAATTCTCTTCGCCACTGCGCTCGCCATGGCGCCGGTGGCAGCGGCCAACGCCGCCGATCTCGGCCTTCCGCCGCCCCCGCCGCTCGAGATTCCGCAGCCGTGCATCGGCTGCACGGGGCCGGTCTACTTCAAGGGCTTCATCGGCGCCGCGAATCCCAATGTCGGCAATATCTGGGCCGAGGAATTCC
>CAYUTT010000239.1:0-1145 GCA_964447575.1 uncultured Methyloceanibacter sp. | reverse complement strand
CGGTCTGGTGCATCACGCCCTATGTCGGCGGCGGCATCGGCTTCGCCTCGGTGTCCGTGCTCGGCCTCAAGGACGTGAACGTGCCGAACAATGCGGTGTTCTACGCGGCCGACCATACCGAGACCAATTTCGCCTGGCGGTCTATGGCGGCCTCGCCTATGACGTGACCCCCTCGGTCACGCTCGATCTCGGCTACCGCTATAACCGATCTCGGCGACGCCAGGAGCGGCAGGCTCACCGCCTATGACAATAGCTCGATGGGTGCGCCCTTGCTGATCGAGGACATCACCTCGCACGACCTGATGCTCGGCGTGCGCTGGAAGCTCGGGCACACGTCCGCCGCGCCGATGCCCGTCGCTTTCAAATAGCCCATCCACCACACCACCCGACTGCCAGCCTTACCGCCCGTCCCTGCGACGGGCGGTTTTTCTTTGGCGGTGTCGCGACCCTTGACGGTTCGGCCGCCGGCAAGCATGTCTTGCCGATGACTCTGCCGCCCAAGCCGGCGCGCCGGCCCGAAAATCCGCGCTTTTCCTCCGGGCCCTGCACCAAGCACAAGGGCTGGTCGCTCGACGCGCTCAAGGGCGCGCTGCTTGGGCGCAACCATCGCCAGCCGGAGACCAAGGCGCGGATCGAGGCGGTGCTCGTCAAGACCCGCGCGCTGCTCGGCCTGCCCGAGGGCTACCGCGTGGCGCTGGTGCCCGCCTCCGATACGGGCGCGGTGGAGATGGCGCTCTGGTCCCTGCTCGGGCCCCGCGGGGTCGACGTGCTCGCCTGGGAGGCGTTCAGCGCCGACTGGGTGACCGACATCGTCGAGCAGCTCAAGCTCGCCGATGTGCGCGCCTTTACCGCGCCATACGGCGAGCTCCCGGACCTCGCGCAAGTCGATTGCGACCGCGACGTGGTGTTCGCCTGGAACGGCACGACCTCCGGCGTGCGCGTGCCGGACGCCGAGTGGATCGCGGCGGACCGCAAGGGTCTCGCCATTTGCGACGCGACCTCCGCCGTGTTCGCCCAAGACATCGATTGGCGGAAGCTCGATGCGGCCACCTATTCCTGGCAGAAGGTGCTCGGCGGCGAGGCGCAGCACGGCATGCTGATCCTGTCCCCGCGCGCCATCGAGCGGCTGGAGAGCCATACGCCTT
>CAYUTT010000238.1:0-3898 GCA_964447575.1 uncultured Methyloceanibacter sp. | reverse complement strand
TCGCGGGGCAACAACCCCGGCATGTCGGACCTGATGAAGTCCGCCACGCCTGAGGAGCTCGAGGCGCTGGCGGAGTATCTCGCCGGCCTGCAGATCAACCGCTAAGCCGTCAGTGCTGCGCGAGCTTGCTGCGCAGCGCCGCGTCGCCGGCGAGATCGCCGGCTGTCTTGCCGTCATGATCGCGCAAGGCGAGGTCGGCGCCGCGATCCACAAGAAGCTCCACCGCTGATGCGTGGCCGAGCTCGGCCGCGATCATCAGCGCCGTGCGGCCGCGTTCGTCCTGCTCGTCGATCCGCGCGCCGCTCTCGAGCAGCAGGGCGATGGTCTTCTCGATGTCTCGCGAGCCTGCGTCGCTCGAATGGCCGGCGGCCCACATCAGCGCGGTGAGCCCGTGTCCATACCGCGTGTTCACGCCGACACCGGCATCCAGCAACGTCCGCACGACGGCATGGAAGCCGCGCCCCGCCGCATAGGCCAGCGCGCCCTTGCCGTAATAGTCGGTGGCATTCACGTCGGCGCCGTTCTCGATGAGATATTTGACCATCGGCACGCTGCCCATATAGGCCGCCGCGACCAACGGCGTGATCCGGTCGCGCCCCGCCAGATTCACGTCCGCGCCGCGCGCGACCAGAACCTGGGCGACCGGGAAGCGCCCCTTTTCGGCGGCGTGGTAAAGCGCGGTCGAGCCCTTCAAATCCTGCGCGTCGATGGCGGCGCCACGGTCGAGAAACAGCGCGACCAGATGCTGGTGTCCGGCGATCGCCGCCGTGGTCAACGGCCTTGCCCCCACCCGGTCGCGCGCCTCCAGCGAAGCTCCCTTGTCGAGGAGGCGCTTGACCAGCGACTCGCAGTCGTCGCGGGCCGCGCCGAACAGCGCATCGTTAACCTGGATCGTGCTCGCGTAACGCTCGATCTGCGCATAGTGCTGTTCGAGATTGAGGCAGGCCCTGCTGCCGGCGGCGGTTGCCGCTTCCGGGAGCATTAAGAGGCAGGGCAGGGCAAGCCCGGTGGCCATCGAGACGAGGGACGCGTGACGGCATTTCATGCTGGCTTCTTAGCATACTCCCGAGGATCGCCAAGATGGACATTGGCCAACCCTAGGCCGGCGGTGCGGCCGCGACGGCGCTGTCGACTCAAAGCCGATGGAAGTGCCGCTCCCCGGCAGGCTCGATCAGCAGGTTCTCCTGCTCCAATCGTTGCTCGGCGCTCTGCACGTGCGGCGAGGCGACATGCGCATCGAAGCACGCCTTGTCGCGCCATTCCATATAGAGCAGGAACAGCGTTGGATCCTCGGCGCCTTGTGACCAGTGGTAGATCTGGCAGCCTTCCTCGCCGAGGCTCGGCTGCGTAACGTCGCCGATCACTTTCTTCATGACGTCGACCGCGTCCGCGCGCACGTGAAAATCGGCGGCCACCGCATAAGGAGGTTTCATCAGTCGCTCTACGATGGCCGCGGCTTGGCCGAGAGAAAGAGCGCGTGCCGTTTCCCGGAAACGATCTCCCAGGCGACGTTGATCTGTTTCAGCCGGCGTTCGCGCAAAGTGCGATCCTCTTCGTCGAGCGCATAGTCCGGGTGGAGCGCGCGGCGAAGCCGCGTGACCGTGCTCCTGATCATCTCCCTGCTGGCTGCAGGATCGACGCCGAGGACATCGAGCGCTTCGCTCATCGTCGCCGGCAGCCAGTCCTCGTCCCATAGGCGTAGGCGGCTAGCGGCGACGTCTGGTGGCTGGTGCGCCCCGGCGCCCCCGAGCCCCGTGCTCGACGTGCGGGCGAGCGAGGGCGGTGCGGCTCGCCCAGGCAATTGCGCTACCGGCATGGGCAGGGTCTGCATCCTGCGCCGCCCCAGAAAAAGGGTGGCCGACAACGCGAACAGGACGGCAAGCGCCAGCATGAACGCCATCGATGCGTCGCGCCACAGCGCGCCTGTGGCGCCGGAGTTCGGCAGCGCGCCGGTCACCTCGCCGCTTGCGGACTCTATTTCAATTTGCAGGACCTGGTTCTCCGCAAGCTCCGCGGCCTTTCGCTCGACCGATGCGGTCTTGCTGGCCTTCGCGTCGCCGCCGGTTGGGGACGGTCCCGCGACTGGTTCGTGGCTGGGCTCGATCTTGGCGACCTGAGGCGGCGCCGCGGTCGGTTCGGGGATTGGCTGAATCTCGGCGACCTGAGCCGGCGCTGTCGAAACCGGCTTCTTGGGCGGGAGGGGGATGCGGGCGTTCGCGGGGCCGGTCCGCTTGAAACTGGCGATCCGCATGGGATTGGGCGCGAAGCCCGGGGGGAAGGCGATTCCCCGGCCTGGGCCCAGCCGATAGGGCCTCGCCGGCCCGGGCGGGGCGTAAGCAGGCTCCTCATAGGGGCCGGAGGCATATCCGGGTGCCCCGAGACCTTCCGCAAGCATTGGCGAAAGGGCGGCCACGACGGACTGCCAACTCGTCCGGGCGCCCCCGCAATCGAGATCGAAGCGATGAACGGACCATTTGTGGCACTTCCGAGGGTCGTACGGCGAGCAGGTGGTCAGCCGCTTGTCCTCCCGGTGGCCGTAGATTTGGTAGGCCTGCGGCGCACTCGGCGCGAGCAAGACCTGCCCGCCTGCGACGCGGCAGGCGAACGGCATCACCAGCTGTTCCTCGGCCGCCGCCGGGCCCGTCAAGGCGGCGCCTAAGCCGAGGCCGCAGAGAAGCTTTCTGACGTTTGCGCGCATTCAAAGTCCCCGACAGGGAATCCTAAGACCGACTCTTCGCAAAATCTTGGCGGCCATGTGATGAAAGCTGGCCGAAGCGTCTCATTGGATCCCGATTCCCGCCATCAATGCTGCCCGCAAAACCTTTCCCGGAGCTAAAATCTCGGGCGGTTTGGAGCCTTTCAGTGGCCTCGAGGCCATCAGCGACGCCGTGAAATTCGGGAAAGCAAACTGCACTAGTGCCGGTTAGGGTTTGCCTTGGACGCCGATCTCAGAATTGAAGAGGCTTCTACCCACTCGGCAACCCCCCGCCGCCAGAGCAAGTCGCCGTCGTAGATTTCGTTTCGCGCGGCGCGCCGATGGAGCTCGTCAAGCGTGAACGGGCCGTAGCGCCTACCGCCACGGGACAGATGCCAGACGCGTTGATAGATCTCGTCACCCCATTGTTCTTCTTGTTTAGGATCCAATCGCTTGAAACATGGTCTGACGAAATCCAAGAAGTTGTCGTGCAGCTTTTGCCGCCCAGACTTTGTCCCCAAGGCGCGAAAGGTGCCTACGCTGATCCCAAACCACAGACCCAAGAAAAATGAGGCGCTCGAATAGAGATGCTCAAACACGTCGGGCGCGAAGCGGAGCAGCAGATAGAGCGCAGCGACAAAAGCCGCGGACCACAAGAAGGGGGACACCAACGACAGCGGCACAGTCCACCAGCGGAGGCGCCCCTTTAATGTCCACCACGAGGCACGGGGCACCGTATAGAGGAGAGGCAGGGCAAGTTTTCTGAACCAAAGGACGCCGAGAGAAACGCCGACAAGAAAAAGGCCGGCCCCTATAGCGATATAACTTATGACGTCGCGGTCCATTCTCACTCTTTCATCGAACCTGGGTGCGCGGTCCTCATTCTTGCTGGGAATGTGAAGCGGAAGAGAGGCCCGAGTTCGCCAGCGACCCGTTCTCGGTGGCCTTCACCATCAATATTCCAGAATCTAAGTTTCGACACACATAGGTTGACCGCGCGCATCTCCTGAGGGTCTACGAGAGTGCCGATCCGCGGGTTTGAACAGCTCCACAAGGCGGAACCCTGTCTTGTTTCGAGAAACATCGGAGAATTGCACCCTATTGCAGTACTGACCAGTCAGTCATAAGTTAGGGGCAACCGGAGGGGGGCAACCGGAGGAGAGCCATGGCCGAGACGACGCCGAAAAGACGCGGGTCTCAAAC
>CAYUTT010000237.1:0-3907 GCA_964447575.1 uncultured Methyloceanibacter sp. | reverse complement strand
TCGTCCCACTCCGTCCATGACAGGTCCGCTTTGGCGCGGTAGAAGGCGTTCGGGATCCGGCTCACATCGTTGACGACGAGGGAGGGCTGGCTGTTGTTCTGCAGCGTGATGGTGTTAAGCGATCCCCGTAACCGGCGCAATTCCCGCGAAGCCATGTAGTAGACAAGCATGCTCTTCAGCCGTTTCTCCCGGTTTTCCGCCGCCCTCTGCCGAGCAGCAAGGCGTTCGGCTTCGCGTCCGGCGGTTTCCGCTTCCGCCCTCTGTGCTTTGATGTAGTTGGCAATGCGGTCCACCTTGTACCCGAAGGCTTCCACGTATTCGACGAGGGCGTTGCGGAGCTCCTCGGTGATCTCGCCGTTGTTCGCTTCAGCTTGCTCCTGGGCGGACTGGACCAGCAGATCAAGGGCTTCGTCGATCTCGAAGATGCTTGCCTGCCGTGCCAGCTCACGTGGCGCTGTCGTAACTGAACTCATGTTGCTTCTCCTCCATAGATGCAAGGGTCCGGTGGGCCGCGCAGAGAGGCGCTCCTCGATTGCGGGCACCCGTCTCCGCGCGGCCTCCCTCTGGGGTTCGGTCAGAACCCGAGCGAAAGCTGGGCGTCGTTGTCGCTGCGCGGCCGCCGGCCGCGCCTCGGCCGCGGCAGCCCCAGTTGAGCGAGGGCGCCAACGGGCGGTCCGGGCTCAAAAACATACGGTGATCCCTCGGGTTGCTCGGTCAGCGGCGGGGGTATGGCCTCTTCGACCATCGCCACTGCGGGAGCAGCGTGTGCCGGACTATGTTGCTGTTGCAACTGCCGCCAAATTTCGTCGGCCTTGTCTCCCACGCCTTTCTGGGTGACCAACTCACGCGCCATGGCCGTGAGCATGTCGTCGTCATCGTCCAGAGCCTGCAAGCCTTCGTTCGAGAACTTCCCCTCCATCGCGAGAGAAACGAGCATCTTCTTGCCCATGAGACGAAGGCAGCTCTCTTGTGCGGTGTTCGCATAGTCCAAGAAAAGGACTCGCACGGGCTTCCGCTGACCAATCCTCCAGCTTCTCCGGCTCGCCTGACGCAGCACATACGTCGAATAGCCGGATTGATAAAAGATCAGCGAGTTAGCGAAAAGGAGATCGAGCCCAGTCTGGACAAGTTTGGGGTGGCAAATACAGACCTCCATGCCCGCCTTCAAGTGCCGTTCGTACCAGGCTTCGCGCTTCTCCGGCGGCACCGCCGTTGTCAGGACTTCGACACGAATGCCTTCACGGCTCAGAATGTTCTTCAGCCTCTGTGTCACATCCCTCTTCTGTGTGTAGACGGCAAACACTTGGCATTTCCTGCCCCTGGCGAGTTCCGACTTGATCTCCTCGATCAGTCGCCGCTCCTTCGCGTAAACGAATGTCTCGTCCAGGTCGGGAGGGTCGGAGATGATGAACCGCTCCCGCTCTCCTGTTTCGGGATTGAGAGCGTAGCCGTAGAGCGTACCGAGCCCGAACGGCCTGTCCGGGTACAAAAGCAGCGCGTTCATCCCGGTGCTAATGACCGACGGATTGCCACGATGTTCTTCGAGCGCCGCCTTGATGTCCTTTTCGAGTTCCTGATACACGGCGGCCAGCGGCGGGTCCATATCCACGTTGATCACTTCCTCCTGGTAGGGCGGCAGGGCGTCGGAAATGTCTTCGAGGGAGACGAACGCGGCCAGGTCCATTAGGAAGCGCCCAAAGAGCAGCGGCGAGGCGCCCGGTCGACGGCGAACCCGCGTCGCTACCTTGGGTTTGTCGGAGCAGGCGTTGTCGTCGGGAGTGATGGTTGTGACCTTCTCCAGCACTCCGTAGACTTCCGAGAACGCGCGAAGGCCGCCGTCCCCATACCCGAAGCCCTCCTCCAGCATCTTCGCTGGGTCGAGCCGAAACAGGATGTTATAGAGCTCGTCGGCGTATCCGCCCAGTAGCGTGCCCGTGAGGATGATGGTCCGCTTCGCACAGGAGGCAATCGTTCCCAAAGCGTTCCCTTGCGCCGTATCGCCGCCCTTCAACTCATGCACCTCATCAGCGATGCCGTAGTCGAAGAACCCGCGCATGTGACGCCCGATGAAGTCCATCGGCGCGCAACGGCGAACCTTTGACTCGTCGGCCTGCCAAAGGGCGCTGAACATCGGCCGGCGTGCCTTGGCGGCATTCGCCTGCTCGTCGGGCAGCACGATTTCGCTGTGCCGAATCTTCCGAAAATCCGCCCGGCGCAACTGATCGTCAGCGGTCAACACCGGCCGTCCTGTATCAGGATTCACGACCGAGCCGTTGTAGGGCCCGCTTCGCGCCGTTCGGTAAGCGTGCCGCCAAAAGTACCCTAGCTTTGCCCGCTCCCGGCTGACGACGAAAATTGCCGGACAGTCGCACATCGATCGCCAACGAGCCCGCGCTGAGGCATGGTTCTTACGCAACCGAAGATCGCTGAGCGTCGTCCGAAGTCCTTCGCGAACGATGCGGCCGTTGCGTAGACGGACCTCGTTCACGCCCGCATATCCGTTCGATCCTACGCCGTTGCGAAGCCCATCGATCACGAACACGCAAACCCGCGGTAGCGTCAAGAACGCTTCGCGACAGGTCTTCTCGACCAACTGTGGAGGAACCATGACAAGGGCAGTAAACGGCCTACCCTTTGAATGCAAGTACGCGCTTGCGTACGCTACGAGGGTCTTCCCAGTACCGCACTCCGCAATCGCCGCGGCTGACTTTTTGATATCCAACCGCCGGGAAATGCCGAGAATTGCGAGCGACTGTGCAGGATATGGCTTTCGGCGCAGACGACTGAGCGCCGGCGGTACCGCCTCGGTTGACTGAACCAGCGGCGGAAACTGCTTCAGTATCCGGTCACCAAGCTCCGATGCGAAACGACGCAAGTACTCGTTGATACTGCTGGGCACTGTGCTCATGAAAGGGACTCCACGAATCAAAGGAAGTGGGTGGGCATGTATGCGGATGCCCGCTTCTTCGAGCGGTATATAGGGAGAGCAGTACGAAGGACTTAAAGATACTGGAGCAGAGACGGACTAACGGGATGCTGGTGACATGCGATCGACGGTTATCGAAGAGGGTGCAAACTTCGACGGCACCTCCCACGAAGGTGTTCGACCGTCCTCCGGGATCCGGATTGTGCCACGCTTCAATGCGTGCCCGATCCAGCCGAGGAACCGCTTCTTGGTCCCTTTCACCATTACAGGAGAGCAGCCGATGCCAATGAGTGGCTCGATCGCCTTATGACGCTCAAGTTCCTCCCAAAACCAGTTGCTCCATTCAGGAAGCACAGGTAACCCGAACCGGACGCCGATCCGGTAGAGCAGAAACTGCGGATCGTCGTCACACAGGATCGTGCGCCGCGCACTCGGGCTGCCGCCCGGCCGCGTATTCGAGAGCGCTTCGGAAACGGCGACGAGGTGCCGGATGGGACGCTTCCGACCCGGAACGGTGATCGACCCGCGAAATGTTTCAGCATCCTCGCCGACTGTAATCATGAGTCGGGAGAAGCTTGGCCCGCTGGCGTAGAAGCGCGCTCCTTCCGAGACTGCTGCCGCGATTGCGGCAATCTCCTGGTCGTTGCCAATGACCGACAGGAGATGGCAGCGTGCGCTTCGATCCTGCTGGTCATGCTCGGCCACCATGCGGTCCATCCACACCGTGATATCCGTCGTCGTGTTCCGCATGATCTTTACGAACTGGAGTGTTCCCATTCGCAGATGCGCATTCCTCACTGCTCTCCCTCCTGTCGTCGAGAACTGCGGTTCGTCCGTCGGCGTAGACCAGCGTCAGACTCTGCGTGAAGCGCTGGCGTTCCCTGATCGTAATCACGCCGTCATCATCGGTTTCTTCGAAGGTGTCCGTGAGTTTCGCCGACTGCCAAAACGCTACATGCAAATCGTCACCCTCTCCGAAAA
>CAYUTT010000236.1:0-3919 GCA_964447575.1 uncultured Methyloceanibacter sp. | reverse complement strand
TGGCGGTCGCCCCGCCGCGGTCGCGGCGTCTCTTACCGGCGCCCGCGCCCCGGATCAGGTCCATGCCGAACCGCCGGAGCACCGCGCCGATGATCTCCGCGTCCCCGTGACGCGAGACCATGGCTTTGACGTCCGCCGGGCGTTCGGGCTTCAGGTTCGGCAAGAGCATGAACTGCCCGTGCCACATCGCGAGAATTTGCGGGTGTTGGTCGAACAGCTTGGCGTCGGTGTCGGCCGGTTCCCGCTTGACGGTGCTCGTGGCATAGATGAGCCGGATATATCCGGATGCGATCGCGCTGAGGAAAGCGACGGCGGGCTTGGATGCTAACAGCCGTTTCAACATGCCTGCCGTGCGTCGCTACTCGCCGGCCACGGCGACTGCGCTGCCTTCATTCGAAGCAGCGGTCGCAAAGCCTCCGGCGATGCCGAATTGCGTGCGATGCAGTCTCGTGTAGAGCCCGCCTTTGGCGACGAGGTCGTCGTGACGCCCGATCTCCACGATGTGGCCCTGATCGAGCACGCAGATGAGGTCGGCCTTCTTCACCGTGGAAAGCCGATGCGCGATCATCAGCACCGAACGGCCCTTCATCAGCCCTTCGAGAGCCGTCTGAACCTTCGCCTCGGCTTCGGAATCGAGGGAGCTGGTCGGCTCGTCGAGCAGGAGGATCGGCGCGTTCTTGTAGATGGCCCGCGCGATGGCGATACGCTGCCGCTCGCCGCCGGACAGCAATCCACCCGCCTCGCCGACCCGGGTATCGTAGCCCTTGGGTAGGGCCGTGATGAAGTCATGCGCCGCCGCCGCCTTCGCTGCCGCGACCACCTCCTCCTCGACGAGGGGCTTCGAGCCGTAGGCGATATTGGCCCGGATCGTATCGTCGAACAGCACCGGGTCCTGCGTCACGAGGCCGATGGCCTCGCGCAAGCTCGCGATGGTGAGGTGCTTGATGTCCTGGCCATCGATGAGAACCATGCCCTTTTCCGGATCGAAGAAGCGAAGGGCGAGATTGACCAGGGTACTCTTGCCCGACCCGGATGGGCCGACCAGCGCTACCGTCTTGCCCGGCGGCACTGCAAGGCTCACGCCTTTCAGCACGACATTCTCCGGATCGTAGGCGAAGGTTACGTTGCGGAACTCGATCTCTCCCTCTTTCAGCTCGAGCGGCTTGGCGTCGGGCTGTTCGACCAGGCTGGCCTCGCGGTCGACAATGCCAAGAACCCGGCTCGCCGCTGCCACGCCCTCTTGGAGCTGGGTCTGCAAGGTCGCGACGCTCTTCAGCGGGCTGTAGATCAAAAGCGCCGCCGTCATGAAGCCCATGAAATGGCCGAGGGTCAGATCGCCGCGAATGCCTTGCGTGCCCGCGAAGTAGATGGCGATCGCGAAGCCGAGACCGACGAGAAGCTCCATTGCCGGGCTCGACGCCGCCCGGGCGCGCGTGCCGCGCATGGTGAACTCGAGCGCGCGGTTGATGGCGGATGCAGCCCGCTTCTCTTCCTGGTCCTCCTGGCGGTAGGCGCGCACCACGCGCATGCCGCGCAAGGTCTGCGTCACCAGCGCGGAGAGATCGCCGGTCTCTTGCAACGACTTCGTCGTCGACTTCCGCATCTTGCGGCGCTGCTTCGACAGCATGAACCAAGCGAACGGCATGAAGAGCAGGATCAGCACCGAGAAGCGGGGGTCCATGTAGATCATGGCTCCGACCAGGATCACGACCTTGAGCAGATTCTCGCCCAGCGTGACGATGGTGCGGCTCGCGGTGGCGCGGATGAGATTGGCGTCGTTGAGAAAGCCGGAGAGCAACCGGCCCGAGTGCACGGTCTGGATCCAGCCGAGATCGGCCTTGGCGATCTTGGCGAACATCTGCACGCGCAGATCGGCGATGAAACGGTGACCGAGATACGCCACCGTGACGTCGGCGATATATTCGGAGGCCGCTTTGATCGCTGTGATGATAACAATGGCCGCGGTGATCCAGTAGACCATATCCGCGTTCTTGGCGACGAACACGTCGTCGGCCGTTCGCTGAATGAGGAAGGGAATCGCGCCCGTGGTCGCGGCCGTCAGCAGCATGGCCACGGAGGCGATGCTGAGGAGACCCACCCGCGGGCGCAGATGCTCTCGCCAGATGCGCTTGACGATGTCGAGCGTGGTATAGTTGGCGGCAAGCTCGTCGGCGCCTCTCGAGATCGCGCTGACGTCTCTGAACAGGTTGTCTTTCAAGCGCTTCCCCGATTCATGGGCGCCCCGGCGGCGCGGACCCGGCCCAGGTCGCTCCCTTCTAGCACGGGCTTCCCGCCCGCTTTAAGGCGAAAAACCTGGAAGCAACGAGACTAGCCCACCCCTCCACCGGCGTCATGCTCGGGGTCGAGTAGCCGGTGCAGGTGTACGATGAAATAGCGCATGTGGGCGTCGTCCACCGTACGCTGAGCGGCGTCCTTCCAGGCGTCGTAGGCCTGCGCGTAGTTGGGGTAGATGCCCACGATATCGAGCTTCTTGAGGTCCGTGAACTCGACCTTGTCGAGCTCGGTCAACTCGCCCCCGAAGACGAGATGGAGCAGTTGCTTGCCGCCCGTTTTTGCCTTGCCCTTAGCGGCCATGCCTCCGGCCCCCCTCCCTCTGATCGCGCGGCACCTTCCCGAAAAGACGTCTAAAGGTCTATGCGGCGTGTGCGCTCGATGAGCAAGGGATGCAGCGCCTTGCCGCTCGCGACGAGGCTCGGAAATTTGGGGCTTTCGCGATTATAGGGGTGACGATCTCCGCGATGATCGGTCATCACACCGCCCGCCTCCTCCACGATGACCGCGGCGGCGGCGAGGTCCCATTCCGCCTTGGCCGTGAGCGAAATGGAGGCGTCCCCTCGGCCCGCCGCCACCAGGGCCAGCCGGTAGGCCACGGAGTTGACCCATTGGGCGGTCACCTCCGGCCAGGGGTCCTGCCAAATCGGCTTTCTGAAGAGGCCGCCGCTGGCGATCATCTTGGCGCCTTGGAGCGTGCCCTTGTTGCTTGCGTGAATTGGCGCATCGTTCAGGAAGGCGCCTCTTCCCCGCATGGCGTGGAAGAACTCGTCGGTCGCGGGATTGTAGACCACGCCAAGCACCGGGACGCCGTGCTCCACCAGCCCCGCCGAGACCGTCCATTCGGGGATGTGACGCAGGAAGGCACTGGTGCCGTCGATGGGATCGATCATCCACACGCGCGTGTGCTTGAGCCGCTCTCGGTCGTCGGGGCTTTCCTCCGAGAGCCAGCCATAGTCCTTGCGGCGCGTCGTGAGGTCGAGCTTTAGCGCCGCGTCCACAGCGATGTCGGCCTCGCTCACCTCGGAACCGTCAGGCTTCCGATAGACCTGCACCTGTTGCTTGAAATAGCTGTTCGCGAGCGCGCCGGCTTCGCGGACGGCCGTCTTTAGAAACTCGTAATCCTCCTCCAGGGGAGGCAGGATTTCCGGTCTATTTGTCGATTGCAATGCTGTCATCAGTCGGAAGGAACACTCTCTAAACCATGGTGGAAGCTACCGGTCGTTAACAACGTCCATTAAGTGTCCGGGAAAGCTTCGGTGGCACCATGGCGGCAATCAAGGCTACCTCAAGGCAGCCAATAAGGAAGCTAACAGCAAGGCGTCACACGGGCCCCGCGAGCGAAAGCTCCGGGGCCCACTTGCATTTCGCCCTTGCATGTCTTGGACCAGTCTTCAGAGCAGTCAAATCGGTCTTCTAGGCCAGGGATGCAAGCGCCATATCGATCACGATTGCGATAAATATAAGCAACCCGAAGTCGCGGTTTGAGCGAAACCGGGCGAGGCAGTTGTCCGCGTCCTCGATATCGAGCGTCATGACCTGCCAGGCGAGCTGCGCGCCGGCGAGCCCCAGGCCCGCGACAAACACGGCGCCGGCGCCCGCGAGCAGGCCCGCCGCTAGCATCGCG
>CAYUTT010000235.1:0-3931 GCA_964447575.1 uncultured Methyloceanibacter sp. | reverse complement strand
CGATGCTGCCGCTGCTCGCGATCATGTTCGGCGTCTTGATGTTCGTGACCTACGTTCCCGAGAGCTTCATGTGGCTGCCGCGCATGTTCGGCTTTGCGCGGTGAGCCTGCAACTCTAGGCCGAGGAAAAACCGCGAAAGCAACGCAATATCCTGATGGCGGGCGGCTGAGCGGACACCCGCATCAAGGGGACAGTTGCAGCTGTTCCGGATTTATAGTCACCTCGTATTGAACGGGGCATCGTGGATCGAGCTTCTCCGGCGGCATCTTGGTTATCATGAACGGAAACTTCTTATCCCACGTTTCCTGTACGCAGAGAACAATAAGCTCTTCTCCCAGGGATACCATGTTATCCAGATATACTTCAATGTCGTGCAACAGATTAACAGTTTGGGGCAATCTCCACGTTGCGAACCTCCAAATTGTATTTTGGATTGTTCCGATGCTCTATCGCGTTCCTGATCTCCCAAACAACGCCTAGCCACTCTCGATCCCTCTCTACCATCTGGTACAGCTGATTGTCTTCTCCTAAGTTCTTCAAGAACCAGGAGCATAGCTGTTCAAAATTTTGCCCTGGCGGTTTTGCAGGGAAGAATAAATCAGTGACGGCACTTAACTCCTTGATTGCTTTGTGGGCAGTGAGAAAGAAGTTCCTTGTTTGATCTTCAAGATGTGGAATCTGGGGGATGTCACCAACGAACTCATGATTACTGGAGGCTTCCATGACTTCATCCACCTTCTTAACCTCCTCCAGAAACCTGCCTACAAGATTGTCGTGTACGGAGTTACAGGTTGCCAGCTCTTTGAAGAATAGGAAATACCTGTCCAGGATTTCTTCCTTTGAAAGGTTTGCGGCAAAAATGACTGAATCCGTTATCTTCTTCGCCTGGATAATTGTTCTGGATACAACTGGGTGCTTGGTACCGATGTGATATATCTGTGTAGTAGCTCCTTTCGTTTCAGGGTGTTCGCGCGCAGGATCGATGTCGTCCGGAGTCTGCACAAGGAAAATGCTGTCTTCCTTAAAAGCATACAATTGTCCCTTGATCTGGAACATTTCCATTATGTGCGTGGACTGATCCTGTCTCCGGCTTTTGATCTGTAAGGATAAAGCCGCTTCTCGCCGCCGGTCCAATTCGGATTTCGCCTTCATGAGCCGCCGCACCAGATACTTGTGCCCACCGGTTTCTGCCCCATATGTGCAAAGCTTCTCGTCTTGCTAAGCCCTCGGCTCCGGTGGCGGCAGCTCCTCTTCACTGCCCCAGGACTTCAGCCAGGCGGACATCCGCTCGTGCTCGATGCCGGGCTCACCCGCGTCCGCCTGCTCGATCGCCGCCTCGATGCCCGCGATCTGCCATGCCTGCACGTCGAGATACTGGGCGAGCGCCTCCTCGGCCAGCGCCCCCCGGCTGCGCCCGGTCGCCTTCGCCAATTCGTCGAGCTGTGCCACGAACGCGGCGGGCAGGCTGAGCGTCAGATCCGCGTGCTCGGTCATGTGGCCATCTCGCTGCAGTCCGTCAGCCGGAATGTGAACGGTATCCGACCTCTTTTCAAGCAGCCGGCCATCAGCGTGGCTGCCGCGCATGTTCGGCTTCGCGCGGTGAGCGACCATGCGCTGGGCGACGCTGTTGCCGCGTGCTATCGTCTCGAAGACCCAAGGAGACGGCTTGGCGATGAAAGCGTCCAACAGGTTCGTGGAGATTGAGCGCGAGACGGATGGTCGCTGGATCGCGGAGATTCGGGCCTTGCCCGGGGTCCTCGCCTACGGCGGAACTCGCGAGGAAGCGAGTTCGAAAGTCAAAGCCTTGGCCTTGCGGGTGCTGGCCGAGAGGCTGGAGCACGGCGAGCCGGCGGGCGAGCTGGAAGGTCTGTTCGAGGCCGCGTGAGCCGCTGGCCGTCGACCAAGGCACGGCGCGTCCTGGCAGCACTTCTGCGCCTGGGCTGGGAGATCAAGCGGCGGTCCGGTGCCCATCGGACGCTGCAACGCAAAGGCTGGCCGACTTCGTGTTCGGGTTCCATGACGACGCGGAGATCGGGCCGCGCATGCTGGCCCGGATCGCCAAGCACACCGGCCTCGGGCCCGACGACCTGTGACGGTGAAAAGCCCACAGCATCCTGGCCGCCAAGTCGTCGAGAAGTCGATCATCGTCGTCGCGGTCACCTATGCGGCCCGGGGACGGACCGCCTGCTCGATCGCAAGGCCGACGTCGCGCCGCGCGCGGCGCAGCTCGAAATCGCTCTGCAAGTCCATCCAGAACTCGGCCGAGGTGCCGAAGTAGCGCCCCAACCGCAGCGCGGTATCGGCGCTGACGCCGCGCTGCTCGCGCAGGATCTGCGTCACCCGGTTGACCGGGATGTCCAAGGCTCTGGCGAAGGCCCGCGCCGATAGGCCGAGTTCGGCGAGCTCGTCGCGCAGGATCTCGCCCGGGTGAATCGGGCGCATGGCGCACTCGATCAGGTCCTCGTTGGCCATGGTCAGCTCCCGTCAATGGTAATCCACGATCCCGACGTCGTAGGCGTCGCCCTCGTGCCAGCGGAAACAGATCCGCCACTGCCGGTTGATCCGGATGCTGAGCTGTCCCCGGCGATCGCCCGTCAGAGCCTCGAGCCGATTGCTCGGCAGTCCGCGTAAATCCTCCAGGCTGCGCGCCCGACGCAGGATCTGCAATCGCTTCTCCGCCTGCTCACGGAAGCCATCGAACCGCCGGACCCGCCGACCCCGATAGAGCGCCTCGGTGTCCCGATCGGCGAAGCTCTTGATCATCCTGCAAAGGTAGCCCTTGTGCCGCGTTACGGCAAGTGTAACGCGACCGCTGTCGACGCATCTACGGGGCTTCTCCCGCCACCTGGCTGCACGCCCCTATTCGTCGGCTTCTGCCGTCTGCCGATGTGAAGGTGTCCGACCGCCTTTTCAGGCAACCGGCCGCCGGGAGAGCTTTATGTGGCCGCCGCGCATGTTCGGCTTCGCGCGGTGAGCGCGCGGACTCAGCCGGTCGACGCGTCGGGCATGGCTGCGGCGAGGTCAGGTGCGGGAAGGGACAGACCGTCGTAGATTTCGGCGAGCGGCAACGTGATCTCGAGGGCATCGAGGGGAAGAGCCGCGTTGATCCCGTCCAGCTCCTCGAACCGCCAGCTGTCGCCGGCGCGGCTGTAAATCTCCACCCGCGGCGCGTCCTGGGCGATCAGGACGTAGTGGTGGAGGCTCGCGAGCCTCTGGTAGTCCCGGCGCTTGTCGGTCCGGTCGGCAAGCTCGGTTGCGGGGGAGAGGATCTCGAAGATCGCGACCGGGGCGGTGATGTAATGCCTGCCCTCGCGTCCGCAGGTGACGCTCGCGTCGGGGAACCGGCCGGTGCGATCGTCGATCCGGACCAGGAGGTCGCTGCCGTTCGGCTTGCACGGGGCGCCGCGCAGGCGACGCTTGAGCGAGGTGAGGAGATTGATCTGGATGTCGTTGTGGTCCTCGCTGCCGCCCGCCATCATCACCAGGCGGCCGCCCACAAACTCGTAGCGCTCGCGCCGACCCTGGACCCACGCGAGGAAATCGTCGACATCGGCGAGCATCGGATGGGGTGTCGCGGTGGCTTCGGGCATGGAGCGCATCATAGACCTTCAGGGCCCGGCTGTCAGCGGACCAAGGTGAGTGAACGGGCCGGCTTGAACCATCACAGCGGATGAACGTCTGCCCCATCCCGAGCCGGATCTCTCGGCGGCCAACCGCGCGGCCGGGGTTCCGATGTGCGTCGTCGCAGCCTACGCCGGCCGCCGCCGGACCGCCCGCTCAATCCCGGGACCGACCTCGCCCTCGTGCCGGTGAGGGCGCAGGATGGAGAGGCATGACGTGTTGCGTCATGCCTCCGCCGGTCCTTATGCTGACTGGGTGATCAAGAGCTCCGCCGACCCTGAGACCGCGCGCGTCTGAAGCGGCCGGCGAA
>CAYUTT010000234.1:0-3933 GCA_964447575.1 uncultured Methyloceanibacter sp. | reverse complement strand
GGCGTCGGTAGCGATATGGGTGACGATCGGCCGCGAGTGAGTCTCGGCGTCGCGGAGGAGCTTGGCATGCTCGGCGATGACGTCGAGATCGGTTCTCAGCCAATAGGCAGGGTAGTGCCGGTCGATGAAACGCTCAAGGTCCTGCTTCGGCCAGCGTGCCAGACGTTCGCGCAACGCCTGCTGAGCCCGCGCCACCCGCTCGCTGCGGGTCAATGTGGTGTGGCCGCCGCCAAGCAGCGGCTCGGTCTCGAAATAGAGCGTGCGCAAGAGCTGGCCTTTCCAGCCGGTCCACACCCCGGGTCCCACGGCGCGAATATCGGCCATGGTCAGAATGAGCAAAAGCTTCAGCCGTTCGCGGCTCTGCACGATCTCGGCGAAGTCGCGGATGGTCTTGGGGTCGTTGAGATCGCGGCTCTGGGCGAACAGGCTCATGGTGAGGTGGTGCTCGACAAGCCAGGCCGCCGTCTCGGTCTCGGCCGCCGTGAGACCGAAACGCGGCCCGAACTCGCGGGCGAGCCGCGCGCCGGCGATGGAATGGTCCTCGTCGCGGCCCTTGGCGATATCGTGCAGGAAGGCCGCGACATAGAGCGCGCGGCGGTTGTCGATGGTCCGCACGATCTCGCTCGATACGGGATGCTCCATCGATAGGTGCCCGCGCTCGATGCCGGAGAGGAAGCCGATGGTGCGGATCAGATGCTCGTCCACCGTGAAGTGGTGATACATGTTGAACTGCATCATCGATACGACCCGGCCGAAATCGGGGACGAAGCGGCCGAGCACGCCGGCCTCGTTCATCCGTCGCAAGATTCCCTCGGGATCGCGTGCGTCCGTGAGCAGCCGCATGAACAGGCGGTTGGCCGTGGGATTGGCGCGCAGATTGTCGTCGATCAGCCGGAAGTTCGCCCGTATCAGCCGCAAGACGTCGGGCGACAAGCCGGCCTGGCTCTCGTCGGCCACGGCGAACAGCCGGATGAAATTCACGGGGTCCTTGGCGAAGGCATCCTTGTCGACGGTCGAGAGGCGGCCGTTCTCGATGCGAAAGTCCGAGGTGCGGCGAAGCTTGGCGCGGCGGCGCCAGCTGAATGGCGCGAGCAGCTTATCCAGACTCGGTACCGACTTCAGCTGCTTCAGCTCAAGGGCCGAGCAAACGATGCGGGTAAGCTGGCCGACCTCCTTGGCGACGAGGAAGTAGTGCTTCATGAAGCGCTCGACGCCGCTCAAGCCGGCATGGCCGCGATAGCCGAGCCGGTCCGCCATCGCCCGCTGAAGATCGAAGCTCAGACGCTCCTCCGGCCGGTCGGTCAGGAAGTGCAGATGGCAGCGTACGGTCCACAGGAAGAACTCGCAGCGGCGGAAGCTGCGATATTCGTGACGGGTGAACACCCCGGCCTCGACGAACTCCTCCTCGGCCTTGTCGGGATAGAGATGCTTGGCAAGCCAGTGCAGCGTGTGCAGGTCGCGCAAGCCGCCTGTCCCTTCCTTGATGTTGGGCTCCACGAGATAGCGCGAGGCTCCGGCGCGGGAGTGACGCGCCTCCTGCTCGGTGAGCTTCGCCTCGATGAAGGCTCGCGCGTCGGCGTCGAGGACCTCGCGGCGGAAGCGATGCAGGAAGTTCGCGAACAGCGCCTCGTCACCGAGAATGAGCCTGGCATCGAGCAGCGCCGTGCGGATCGTCATGTCGGAGTGGCTGAGGCGGAGGCACTGGCCGATGGTGCGGGTGGCGTGGCCGACCTTGAAGCCGAGATCCCACAAGAGATAGAGCATGTACTCGGCGACGCTCTCGCCCCAGGCGGTCTGCTTGTACGGCAACAGGAACAGAAGATCGATGTCCGAACCCGGCGACAGCAGCCCGCGCCCGTAGCCGCCTTGGGCAACCACGGCCATGCGCTCGGCGGCGGAGGGATTCTGGGCGCGATAGATGTGCTCGGTGATGAAGCCGTAGGTGAGGCGGATCAACGCGTCCTGGAAATCGGAGAGGCCCTGGGCGCAGGCGCGGCCGTCGCCGTCCTGCTCGAGCCTCTGACGGGCTGCCTTGCGCGCTTCGCTCACGAGCGGCTTCAGGTGATCGACCACCGCCGCGCGGAGCTTGGTGTCCTGGCCGGCATAGGCGCGCGCGAGCTCCGCGGTCTCCTGGCTCAGGAGTCCGAAATCGAAATAGGGAGCGTGTCTCGGCGCGGCTTGGTCCATAGCGGAGATCGAGTCTAACACATCGCGGTCTTACGCCTTGTTTTCAAGCAACGCCTTCAGCCGGTAGAGGGCCTCCAGCGCGTCTTTCGGCGTCATGGCGTCGGGATTGAGGCCCGAAAGCGCAGTCTCCAGCGCCGAGGGCTCAGCGAACCCTACCGGTTTCTTGGTGGCCTGGAACAGCGGCAGATCGTCCGCAAGGTCCGAGGGCTTCGAACGTCCGTCGGCTTGCTCCAGGGCGTCGAGCACCTCACCGGCACGGGCCAGCACAGGCTCCGGCAAGCCGGCAAGCTTCGCCACATGGATGCCGTAGGAGCGGTCGGCGGCGCCTTTGACGACGCGATAGAGGAACACGATCTCATCGCGCCACTCCTTGACCTCAACGGTCGCGTTGGCCGCGTGCGGGAGCTTGTCGGCGAGAGCGGTCAGCTCGTGATAGTGGGTCGCGAACAGGACCCGCGCGCGGTTCACCTCGTGCAGATATTCGAGCGTGGCCCAGGCGATGGAGAGTCCATCGAAGGTGGCCGTGCCGCGGCCAATCTCGTCGAGCACCACGAAGGAGCGCGGCGTGGCCTGATTGAGGATCGAGGCGGTCTCGACCATCTCGACCATGAAGGTGGAGCGGCCGCGCGCGAGATCGTCGGCCGCGCCCACGCGGCTGAACAGCCTGTCGACGACGCCGATATGCGCCGACTTCGCGGGCACGAACGAGCCGGCCTGGGCAAGCACGACGATGAGCGCGTTCTGGCGGAGGAAGGTCGACTTGCCTGCCATATTGGGGCCGGTGACGAGGAGCACGCGGGTGCTTTCGTCGTCCTCATGGCCGCCGAGCCGGCAATCGTTGCCGATGAAACTTGCGCCTTCGGCCCGGCGCAAGGTCTGCTCGACCATGGGATGACGGCCTTCCTCGACGGCGAAGACGAGGCTCGCATCGATCTTGGGCCGCACATAGTTCCCATCGACCGCGAGCTCGGCGAGGCCGGCATAGTGATCGAGCTCAGCCAGAGCGGCGCTGGCCGCGGCCAGAGTCTGTTCCTCGGCGAGCACGCCGGCAACGAGCACACCGAAAATGTCGAGCTCGAGCGCAAGCGCGCGATCGGCGGCGGAGGTGATGCGCGCTTCGAGCTCGGCAAGCTCCGGCGTCGAGAAGCGCACCGCGTTCGCCATGGTCTGGCGATGGATGAAGGTCTCGACATGCGGCGGCTTGGTCAGCGTGGGCGCGTGCAGCGCCGTGACCTCGACGAAATAGCCGAGCACGTTGTTGTGGCGCACTTTGAGCGACTTGACCCCGGTCGCGTCCGCATAGGTCGCCTGCAACCCGGCAATGACCTGACGGCTGCCGTCGCGGAGCTTCCTCTGCTCGTCGAGATCGCCGTCGAAGCCGGCGCGGATGAAGCCGCCGTCGCGTTGATTGACGGGAAGCTCGTCCGCGAGCGCGGCGGCAAGCCTTTCCTCGATCTCGGAGGGCGCGGCGGCGAGACGCTCGACAATGCCCATCAGCTCCCCTTCGGCTACGGTCAGGTCCAGCCCTTGCAGCGCCACCACCTCCAGCCCGGCGACTTTGTATATCTTGACTAAATTATCACAAACGATAAACGGTTCACTCATTCTCTTTCTACCAGTCCACCCAGCCAAATTGTAATCTCAGCTATCGTTTTGGTTGTAACCATTTTGCCAGCGGCCTGCCGGCCAGACTCTTCAGCCAGTTCAACACAGAAACGAACCACCTCATCTTTTGGTAACGGCCGT
>CAYUTT010000233.1:0-3938 GCA_964447575.1 uncultured Methyloceanibacter sp. | reverse complement strand
GAGGCTGCACTGCTTGCGCCAGTGGCCGATGCGGCGGCCGCGGAAGAGCCTCCGGGCGCGGCAGCGGACCCCGAGATGGCCGAGGCCGAACCAACTGGCGGAGCCGAGGATGCGCAGTCCGCCGCTCTCGCCGCGCACGCCGAGCTGATGGAAAGCGATACGGCAGCCGAGGTGCCAAGCGAGCCGGAGGTGGCAAGCATTGCCGAGGCAGAAGCGGCGCCGAGCGCGCCTCTGGTCACCGCGGCCTTGCCCTCCCACGATGCGACCGTGGTGATCCAGATATCGCCGCCGCCGGAGACCGGCCTTGCCGCCGTTGAGTCCGAAGTCGACGAAGTCGACGAAGCGGACGAGGCGGAGCGGCAGGAAACGCAGACCGCCGCCCTGACGCCGCCAGAGGCGACGGCTCCCAGTCCTTCGGTCGAGGCCGAAGAAGAGGCCTCAGAGACGACGGAGCTCGATACGGCGCCGGACCCAGCGCGAGAGGGTGCCGATCCGGACGCCGCGCGGGCCGAGGACGAGGGGGCTCCCGACGGAGACTCTGCATCATCCGAGCCCGCGACGGACGAAGCCACTGCGGACGATGTGTCCGCCGAACCGGAGCCCGTGATCGTCGAGAAGCCGCCGGCCCATCCCGTAGTTGCCGCGATCCGCGAGCAACTCGCCGATCCCGGCTTGGGGAAGGACGTGGCGGCCTCGGATCTCGAGGCTTTGAAAGCGTTTTACGAGGACCGCGAGGGTCCGCCCCTTTGGATCGGAGATTCCGGCTTCTCCAGTCAGGCCAAGGCGATCATCGCGGAGATCGGCAAGGCCGACGATTGGGGGCTCGAGGCGCGGTCGTTCGACCTGCCCTCCGCCAGCGCGGCGCCCGAGACGACCGGCGCGCAAGCGGCCGCCGAGATCAAGCTGTCGATCGCGATTTTGGGCTATGCGCGGGACGCCCAGATCGGGCGCCTGACACCGGCAAGGGTCAGCAATCTCTTCGACCAGCATCCGAGCTTGCGCGATCCGAAGGCGGTGCTTGCCGAGATCGGCGCCTCCAGCGACGGCGCTTCCTATCTCACCGCGCTGCATCCGCAGCATGATCAGTTCAAGCGCCTGCGCCAGGCGCTGCTCAGGGCGCGTGCCGACGCGCAGGCGAAGGGCACGCGGCCGGGAAACGACCGCGACGTTCAGCTCATCACCATCAACATGGAGCGCTGGCGGTGGATGCCGCGCCAGATGGGCAATTACTACGTCTGGAACAATGTACCGGAATTCAACGTGCGCGTTTTGAAAGGCGGCCGGACCATCTACGAGGAGAAGACGATCGTCGGTCAGGTCAAATATGCGACGCCGTTCTTCTCCGCGCCGATGCGCAATATCGTGTTCCACCCGAACTGGACGGTGCCGCCGACTATCATCAGGGAAGATCTCGCGCCGAAGCTGCAAGCCCCGGGCGGCGGGGGCTTCTTCGGCGGCAGCTCGAAGGAGAACATCCTGCGGCGCTACGGGCTGGAGGTGAGCCACAAGGGGCAGCGGATCAGCGCCGACAGCGTCGATTGGAACAATGTCAACGTCCACGCTTATACGTTTACGCAAGCGCCAGGACCGGCCAACGTGCTCGGCCAATTCAAGTTCAACTTCCCCAACAAGCACGCCATCTACATGCACGACACGCCGCAGCGCGAGCTGTTCGCGCAGACGACGCGGACCTTGAGCCATGGCTGCATTCGCGTGAACCAGCCGGACCGTCTGGCCGCGCTGCTCCTTGGCGAGGACAAGGGATGGTCCATGGCGCAAGTGCGGAACCTGGTGGCGCGGGGGCCATCGTCAAGCACGGTGATCTCGTTCAATCGCCACGTACCCGTGCATATCAGCTACTTCACGGCTGTCGTTGACGAGAACGGCCGTCTCAACAGGTTCGGCGACATCTACAACATCGACAATCGCATGGCACCGAGACTGTTCGACAATCCGGCGAGCTTCCCGGTCCCGGCCACGCCGGCGGTGGCTGAGGCGCCAGCGCGCGATCAGAGTCGCCGCACGCGCCAGACGGGCGGCTTGGACGGCTTCATCTCCGGTCTTTTCGGCAACTGACGCTTGGGCCTCAGGCTTCGAGCCTGCGGAGAATGCCGTGCGCCAGCGCGGTCAGCGATGGATCGCGCGCGCCCATGACCAGCACGATATCTCCCTCGCCCGCCTCCCCGGCGATGCGGTCGATCAGCCAATCCCGCGACGGTGCGAACACCGCGCTCGCGCCCCGTTCCTCGATCTCCGCCACGATATCGGCGGCGGAAAAGTCGCGCGTCGCCGTGCCGCCGGCATAGAACACTTCGAGCATCCACAGCCGGTCCTCTGGTGTGAGCTCGCTTGAGAACGTGCGCACGAAGTCCTGGCGCAGGAAGCGCGTCGGCCCGTAACCATGCGGCTGGTAGATCGCGAGCACGCGCCGGGCGCGAAGCTTCGCCGTCCGGATCGCCGCGGCGATCTTCTCGGCGTTATGCGCGAAGTCGTCGATCACCTCGACACCGCGTACGCGGCCCACGGTCTGGAATCGGCGGCCAATGCCCGAGAAGCGCG
This sequence comes from uncultured Methyloceanibacter sp., assembly GCA_964447575.1. GTDB lineage: Bacteria > Pseudomonadota > Alphaproteobacteria > Rhizobiales > Methyloligellaceae > Methyloceanibacter. The sequence goes on along the minus strand of CAYUTT010000233.1, from coordinate 1,379 downwards.
CGAGCGGTGCCACCATATCGGCGAGCGGTACGTCCACGGCGCGGCAGGCGGCGATCGCGGCCAGCGCGTTCATGACGTTGTGCGCGCCGGGCACCGGAAGCACGAAAGGCACGGCATCGACGCGAAAGCGGCTCGCGCCGGCCTCGAGCTTCACGTCCTCGCCGCGGATGTCCGCGCGGGCGCCGAGGCCGAATCGGAGCGCACCGCCGGCGAATGGGTCGAGATTCGGATCGTCGCCCACGACCAGCGTGTCTCGCGCTCGCGCGCGCAGCGTGGCGAACATCGCCGCCACCTCGTCCATCTCCTTGTGATCGCGCTGCAGATTGAGGATGACACCGACGGACGGCGCATAGCGCACCAGCGACCCGTCGCTTTCGTCGGCCTCCACCACGAGAAGATCGGAGCCTCCCGCATAGGCGTTGCCGATCAGGCCTTCTGCCTGCAGTGCGGGGAGATCGCCGCCCGTGATGACGGAAGGAGCGCGTCCCGCGCCGCGCAGGATCTCGAAGATCATGCCGGCGACGGTCGACTTGCCGCTCGTTCCCGTCACCGCGATGGAGCGATAGCGGGCCACGTAATGGCTGAGCATCTCCGAGCGATGCACGATCGGCACGCCCGTCTCCTTGGCAACCGCGTAGTCCGGCACTTGCTCCTCGACGGCGGTGGAGACCACGAGCGCGGCGCAGGTTTCGTCCACGCCGCTCCCGTCCTGGGGCAACACCGCGATGCCGAGCGCTTCGAGCTGCGCGCGAAACTCGGTCCGTTCGCCATGATCGAAGGCGCGGTCGCTGCCGCTGACGCAGCCCCCGGTCATTGCCTGGAACTGGGCGATGGCGCTCATGCCCGAGCCGCCGAGACCGGCATAGTGAAAGCGCCCGCCGCCATGTGGATCGGGAATCGTGCGCGCCTCCGGCGGCACGATCAGCACGTGATCGCCCTCGCGCAGGCGATCGAACAACGCGCAGATGTCCCCATTCGACAGCCGCACGCAGCCATGGGAGGCCGGGCGCCCCAAGAGATCCTCCTGGTTGGTGCCATGGAGATAGATGTAGCGCTCGAGCGAGTCGTGCCCGGGTCCGCGATTCACTCCGTCCTCGAGCCCTTCGAGGGTGAGGATGCGCGTGAGGATGAGGTCGCCGTCGCAGGTTTCGCCCTGCCAGGTCTCGCCGGTCGGCTTCCGCGATACGAACACGGTGCCGGGACACGCCCCGTCGCCGATCCGCGCATGGATGCGGTGCCAGCCAGGCGGCGTTTTGAGGGAGTTTTCTTCGCCGCCGATGCCGGCTCTCGCGGTCGAGACCGGCCACGAGAATAAGGCGCGCCCGTTTTCGAGCCAGATTGCCGTCTGACGTTCAGCATCGTCGATCAAGAGCCGGCAG
>CAYUTT010000232.1:0-3940 GCA_964447575.1 uncultured Methyloceanibacter sp. | reverse complement strand
AAAGAGATCAAGATGAGCGGCCAGGCGCGCCTCGACAACGCTATTGCTCCGAACCTCGTGGGCGATATGGGCCTCGAGGGCGGCACCCTCAATGTCGACCTCACCGATGAAGGCATCGCGACGCGGGGCGAGATTGAGATCAAGGGCGTGCCCGCAGAGTTGAGCTGGCAACACGTCTTCTACACGCCCGAGGACCAGCAGCCCCCGATACAGGTCTCCGCCACGCTCGATGCGGCCATGCGCGAGAAGCTCGGCATGAAGGTCAATCATCTGCTCAAGGGGCCGACCCCACTCAGCCTGTTCGTCAAGGGACTTGGCGCGGACACGCAAGCCATGAGCATGGAGGCGGACCTGACCAACGCCCAGCTTTTGTTCGCGAGCATGGGTTGGACCAAGCCTTCGGGGCAGGTGGCCAAGATCAGCTTCGATGTCGGGCGTCACCAAGACGGCTCAACCGACCTCAAGAACTTCAAGATCGTCGGCGACGACATTGCCGTCCACGGCGAGATTGCTCTCGGTCCGGAACAACAGCTCAAGAGTTTTTACTTCTCGGATTTCTCGGTGAATCCTCTCACTCATGTCGAGATCACCGCGAAGGTGCGGGACGACCAGGTGCTCGAGATCCATGCCGAAGGCCCGACCTATGACGGCAAGCAGTTTTTCCGCTCGCTCTTCTCGGCTGGCCAGATGGAGAGCGGCGCGGCGGAGCCGCCAGACCCGTTCGGCATCGATTTCACGGCGAAGATCGCTCGGGTCATTGGCTTCTACGATGCATCCGCAACCGACGTGGATGTGACGCTCAGGAAGCGCGACGGCCGGCTGACGGCGCTTCAGGGCAGCGGCAAGCTGAACGGCAAATCTGCGGTCGGTGTCGAGCTTGAGAACAGGAGTGGGGCACGCGTCCTGAAGGCCGAGGCGCTCGATGCCGGCGCCGCATTCCGCCTGGTAGGCTTTTACCGCAGCATCCAGGGCGGCGAGGCGTCGCTTCAAGTGAATATGGACGCAGGCAGCCGGGGGACGAAATCGGGAACCCTGTGGGCGCGCGACTTCGATGTGGTGGGCGATTCGGTGGTGGCCGACGTTCTATCCGATCCGAGCTCGACGGCTGTATTGGGCAAGGACAAGCAGCAAGCCGCCCGCTCGCGGATCGCGTTCAAGCAGCTTCGCGCCCCCTTCGTCGTGGGCTCGGGTCAATTCCGCCTTCGCGATGCCTATATCAACGGCCCGCAGATCGGCGCCACCATGCGCGGCACCGTGGACTTCAAATCGCAATCCGTGGACCTCGGCGGCACCTATGTGCCGCTCTACGGATTGAACTCGGCATTCGGCGCCATTCCGATCCTTGGCAGGGTTCTCGTGGGACGCCAGGGCGAAGGCGTGGTCGGGATCACCTTCGCGATCAAGGGCAAGCTTGATGACCCCACGGTGCTGGTCAATCCGATGTCGGTGATGGCGCCCGGAATCTTCCGGCAGATCTTCGACTTCACCGGCTCCGTTCCGGATCCCTCCGCGGCCTCGGCCGGGTCGCAGAGCCAGGACCGGCCGCAACCTTATCGGCACCGCTGAGCTGGGCCGCTAGACCGGCCGGATCAGTGCGTGCCGCTTCTTGCCGAGCGAGAGCTTGATCACACCTTCCTGCGTCAGGTCTGACGGCGTGAGCAACTGCCGGTCATCGGTGACGGCGACGTCGTTGACCTTGATGCCGCCGCCCTTGATCTGACGGCGCGCCTCGCCGGTCGATTGCACGAAGCCGACGTGGACGTTGGCGTTCAGCACGCCGTAGCCCTTTTCCAGCTCGGCGCGGGGAATCTCGAATGTCGGAAGGCTTTGCGCGAGCTGCCCCTGCTCGAAGGTGGTCCGCGCCGTTTCCGCGGCACGGTCGGCGCCGGCACGTCCATGCACGAGCGCGGTGGCCTCGGTGGCGAGGATCTTCTTCGCCTCGTTGAGCTCGGCGCCTTGGAGCGCGGCGAGCTTGCCGATTTCCGTGAGCGGCAGCTCGGTGAACAGCTTGAGGAAGCGCGGCACGTCCGCGTCCTCGGCGTTCCGCCAAAACTGCCAATAGTCGTACGGGGAGAGCATGTCGGGGTTGAGCCACACGGCGCCGGCCGCCGTCTTGCCCATCTTGGCGCCGGAGGCGGTGGTGAGGAGGGGAGTGGTGAGCCCGAACAGCTCCACGCCCTCGGTGCGCCGCCCGAGCTCGATGCCGCCCACGATGTTGCCCCATTGGTCCGAGCCGCCCATCTGAAGACGGCACTTTTGGCGCCGGTAAAGCTCCACGAAGTCGTACGCTTGGAGCACCTGGTAGTTGAACTCGATGAAGCTCAGGGGCTGCTCGCGATCGAGCCGCAGCTTGACCGATTCGAAGGTCAGCATGCGGTTCACGCTGAAATGGCGCCCATAGTCGCGCAGGAAGTCGATATAGTTCAGCCCACCCAACCAATCCACGTTGTTGACGAGAAGGGCATCTGTCTCGCCCGGGCCGAAGGTGAGGAACTTTGAGAACACCGTCTCGATGCCGGCGATGTTGGCGCCGATCTCGGTGTCGGTAAGAAGCTTTCGCGCTTCATCCTTGCCGGACGGATCGCCGACCTTGGTGGTGCCGCCTCCGATCAAGACGATCGGGCGGTGTCCCGTCTGCTGGAGCTTCCTGAGCAGCATGATGCTGACGAGGTTGCCCACATGCAGGCTCGGCGCCGTGCAGTCGAAGCCGATATAGCCGGTGACGATCTCCGACCGTGCGAGCTTGTCGAGCTCAGCCTCGTCGGTGCATTGATGAATGTAACCCCTGGTCTTGAGCTCGTGCAGAAAGTCCGAAGTGACGGTGCTCATGGCGTGGCCGTTTCGTCTCGTATGGCGGTCGCCAGAGCCTCTATCAGGTTTGGGGCGTCAATACCAACGGGCGGCAGGACGGGCGGACGCCCTTAGGCTGCTGAGTCTTTCCGCTTCTTGGCCTTGCCGAGACGCTTGTCGAGATAGGCGTCGACGACCTCCATCAGGCCTTCCATGCGCTCCTCGAAGAAGTGGTTGGCGTCGGGGACGGTCTGGTGGTCGATCACGATGCCCTTCTGCGTCTTCAGGCGATCCACCAGCCCGCGCACGGATTCCGTTGGCACGACTCGGTCTTTTGCTCCGTTGACCATCAGGCCCGAGGACGGGCAGGGGGCCAGGAACGTGAAGTCGTAGAGATTCGCGGGCGGAGCTACGGAGATGAACCCCTCGATCTCCGGGCGCCGCATCAGGAGCTGCATGGCGATCCAGGCGCCGAACGACACGCCGGCGATCCAGCAGGAGGGCGCATCGGCGTTATAGGCCTGAAGCCAGTCGAGCGCGGTCGCCGCGTCGGCGAGTTCGCCAGGCCCATTGTCGAACAGGCCCTCGCTCCGGCCCACGCCCCGGAAATTGAAACGTAGCACCGAGAACCCGCGCTTCTGGAAGGCGTAGTACAGGTGATAAACGACCTGGTTATTCATAGTCCCGCCGAACTGCGGGTGCGGATGAAGGATGAGCGCGACTGGCGCGTGCGGGCGCTCGTGGTGGTACCGGGCTTCGATGCGGCCGGCAGGACCGCTGATATTAACTTCAGGCATGAACGATGGGCCTCAACAGGACGTTGTTCGTTGGCGGACCGTGGGCTCTATATGGGGGCGTCGACAGGGGCGCGCCAACCGATGCCGCAAACCTTGACTCTGCCGCTTCAGAATCTTATACCCACTGATATTAGAATTGTTCCAAACAAGACCGCTCCAAATCAGCTGGGCGCTCGGAGCGGTCCAATTGTCAGGCCGCGCTTCATAGCACGTGCGACGGGGGCACGCGCAAGCGTTAACCGGCGGCAGTCGGCCGCGAGTTTCGGCAGAGCATGAACCAGCGCTCCTATCTCGATTACAACGCCACCGCGCCACTTCGTCCCGAGGTGCGCGAGGCCGTCATTGGCGCGCTC
>CAYUTT010000231.1:0-3949 GCA_964447575.1 uncultured Methyloceanibacter sp. | reverse complement strand
ATCACGAAACGCGGTCCGTGCTCGCGGAGGATCTTCTGTACACCTCTAATGGTGTATCCATCGCTATACAGCAGGAAACGAATGCCACGCAAAAGAGCTACGTCTTCGGGCCGGTAGTAACGCCGGCCGCCCCCCCGCTTCATCGGCTTGAGCTGGGTGAATTTGGCCTCCCAAAAGCGAAGCACGTGCTTCGGGACTTCGAGTTCGTCCGCAACCTCGCTGATCGTGCGGAACGCTTCTGGCGCCTTGTCCAACGCTTGTCCTCCTCCCAGGCGTGAACCACCCGAAATCTACTCAGCCGCCTTTCTCCGGGAGAGCGCGTCGTTGATGCGTTGCTTCATGATGTTGCTCGCACGGAAGACCAACACGCGGCGGGGCGTGATAGGAACTTCCTTACCCGTCTTTGGGTTGCGGCCGATGCGCTGTCCCTTATCGCGGATCCCGAAGGAGCCGAACGAGGACAACTTCACAGTGTCACCCCGCTCGAGGCTCGCAACGATTTCGCGGAGCACCATCTCCACGATCTCGGCGGACTCGTTCCGGGGCAGACCCACCTTCTGAAATACAGCTTCCGCCAGATCGGCGCGCGTCAGTGTCTTCCCGCTCATATGCCTACGCTCCCCCAGTCGCGGGACTATTCAAGATGCTAATCGAGCGAATGCGAGGCGGTCAATCTGTCCCACGATCAAAATGCTGATATTGCAACATTTTCCATCAAGGTGTGGCTTTCGCGCGGCACTCCCGACTTTTTCCGCCTACCAGCGCAGCAGGACTGCGCCCCAAGTAAAGCCGCCGCCCATGGCTTCGAGCAGAACGAGGTCTCCCGGCTTGATCCGGCCGTCGGCACGTCCTTGATTCAACGCCAATGGAATCGACGCCGCCGATGTATTGGCGTGCTTATCGACTGTAATAATGATCTTTTCGGGGTCTAAGCCAAGCTTTCGCGCGGCACCGTCCAAGATACGCTTGTTGGCTTGGTGCGGCACGAACCAGTCGATATCGGAGGCTTTGTAGCCTGCCTGAGTCAGGGTTGAATCGATCACCTCGCTAATCTTGGTCACTGCATGCCGGAACACCTCAGGACCGTCCATGCGGACATGCCCAACCGTTCCGGTCGAAGCCGGGCCACCATCGACATAGAGCTTGTCGCGGTAGCGGCCATCGGACCTAAGGCTGGTAGCGAGAATGCCGCGGTCGGTGAGCGCGCCGTTCAGTTTCTGCGCCTCGACCACCACGGCGCCGGCGCCGTCGCCGAACAGCACGCAGGTGGAGCGGTCCTGCCAGTCGAGAATGCGGGAGAACGCCTCGGCGCCGATCACCAGCGCACGCTTGAACATGCCGCTCTTCAAATATGTGTCGGCGGTCGTTAGGGCGAAGACAAACCCCGAGCACACGGCCTGCATGTCGAAGGCAGCGCCATGAGTAATGCCAAGCTCGGCCTGAATGGCGACCGCCGAAGCCGGGAAGGTCTGGTCAGGCGTCGAGGTGGCGAGAATGATCAGGTCGATTTCCTCAGGCGCGAGACCGGCATCGTCCAACGCCGCACGCGCCGCGATGGCGCCCATGGTCGAGGTGAGCTCTCCTTCGGCGGCGATCCGGCGTTCCTTGATACCCGTGCGCTCGGTGATCCAGCGATCCGACGTGTCGACCAGCTTGGCAAGGTCGTCATTGGTCAGGACCCGCGCCGGCAGGTATCCGCCGCATCCCTTGATGACCGTCCTGACCATACTCAACGTGACTACTCCCCGCGCCTAGGCGGCGCCCTCGAGCTCCAATTTGGTATGAAAGCTAGCGACGTCGCTCGCCAAGCGTTTCACCACCCCGTTCGACGCCATGTCATAGGCAAGGTCAATGGCGCTGGCGAAGCCGGTCGCGTCTGTGCCGCCGTGGCTTTTGACGACGATGCCGTTCAGCCCCAGAAATATGCCGCCATTGAGTTGGCGTGGATCCATTTTCTCTTTAAGGGCGCGAAACGCACCCTGCGCCAGGATGGCACCCAGGCGAGCCAGAAGAGTTCGGCCCATCGCGGCGCGCAGATACTCGCCGATCTGCTTAGCGGTTCCTTCGGCGGTCTTCAAGGCGATGTTGCCGGTGAAGCCGTCGGTGACGACCACATCGACGGCGCCATGCCCGATATCGTCCCCTTCGACATAGCCGTGGTAGCGGATGGGTAGCGGCGAGTCCTTGAGAAGGGTAGCGGCCTGCTTGATCTCGTCGAGACCCTTGACCTCCTCGACGCCGATATTGAGCAGCCCGACCGACGGCTTGGCGATACCGAACAGAGCGCGGGCCATCGCCGCCCCCATCAAGGTGAACTCGACGAGTTGGCGAGAGTCGGCGCCCACATTTGCGCCGACATCGAGCACGATGCATTCGCTCTCGACGGTCGGCCAGATCGCGGCGATCGCGGGCCGGTCCACGCCTTCGATGGTCTTGAGACAGAACTTGGCCATGACCATCAGCGCGCCGGTATTGCCGGCGGAGACGGCAGCATCGGCGTGACCGTCCCTCACCGCTTCGAGCGCAAGCCACATGCTTGAGTGGTAGCGCCCTTTGCGGAGAGCCTGGCTCGGCTTGGCATCCATGGCCACGGCCACATCGGTATGGACGATCTGCGCCTTGCGGGCGAGCGCCGGGTTCGCCTTCAGCTCCGGCTCGATGCGGGCCCGGTCGCCGACCAGGAGAAAGCGCGCCTCGGGATGGCGTACAAGGGCGATGGCCGCAGCCGGAATGACCACGCTGGGGCCGTGGTCCCCGCCCATGGCGTCGAGCGCGATGGTGACTGGAGCACCCATTTGTCACTGCCGTTCGGTGAAGTTTTACCCATGCGGCGAGCCAGCCGCGGCAACCCCCAATGAGACTCGAATAGACTTAAAAGCAACCCAGTGACAACCCGATTTTTCCTTTGATGCGCCCGGCTTTAGCGCCGCTTCAGGGCTGCGAGGGCGGCAAACGGGCCGGTCTTGGAGGGCTCGGGAGGTTCTGGACCCTCTTGCGACCAAGTGAAGCTCGCCCCCTCCCGCTTGGGGTAGGGATCGAGCGTGGTGGCGAGCGTCTCGTACAAGACCGGGCCGAGATCGATTTTGCCGTCGACAATCGGCTCCGGCCAATCGAGCAGCCCAGTATGGCCGGGCTCTTCCGCGCTATGCTCGAGTACCTCGAACAACGGTGCCGGCCAGAAATCGACTTCGACGGGTACATCGATGCTAGCCTCAACCGGTTCCAGCGAGACCACGCAAGTTTGCTTCACTTGCGCCGTCAAGCGGCCGGAAAGATGCAGGCGCCCCTCCTCGCCGCGCGCCAACTGATATTTGAGCGCCAGGCGATCAAGACCGAGGAGATCCAACATCTGCGCGATAGAAGTCATCTCGGCCGGCGTTGCGGCGACCTCGCCGCCTGTATCCTCCTTGATATCGTCGATCCGCAAAAGCCGCGCGAGCGGCGTCCGGCCGTCATCTCTAGTCATCAATCTTCTCCAAGTCCAACTCTGAACCGGCCTTGGGAAATCTCACCTCTCCCTTGGCGAGCGCCGCGACAGGCTGGGCCTCCAGCGCGCGGACCGCCACTATTAGATAATGCGCAAGTTGCGAGGTTGCATCTTTGGAGCCACCTCGCAGAAAAGGAAACGAGTTGGCAATCTCCGCCGCTAAGGCTTCCTCTCCGCGAGCCGAAGCGTCGGCATAGGCTTGCAGCAAGGTCCGGCTCGACGCGGCAAGCGCGCGCATTTGCTTAGGGATAGCGAGATCGCCGACACCGAGCTCACGAAGCACGGTTTCCATGTCCGCGCTGAAGCGATCGCTCAATGCCTGGCCCAGACGGTGGGCCTCGGGGCCGCCCTCCTTGAGGCGATGGAGCACGGCGAAGAGGTTGATCGACAGGACGAGGAAGCGGCCGTCAACTCTGTCGGGGACGCCAAGGCTTTGGTAGAAAACGGGAAGCCGCGCCTGCG
>CAYUTT010000230.1:0-3964 GCA_964447575.1 uncultured Methyloceanibacter sp. | reverse complement strand
CGCCGCCAAGGGCATGCTGGCCGTCGACAAGAACGCCCGCTCCTCCATGTGGGAAGATCTGCAAGCCGGGCGGCCGACCGAGATCGACTTTCTCCAAGGCGAGATCGTGCGCCTTGCGGAGAAGCACGGGGCCGAGGCCCCGCTGAGCCGCCGCGTCATGAAACTGGTCAGGGAGGCGGAAAAGACGGGCAAAGGCTCGCCGGGGCTCGGCCCGCAAGCGATCGCGGGCGCGCAATAAGGCCGCAACCGCAAGGCTCATAGGCGATTGTCTTCCCGTGGGCGCTTGGGCTATAAGCCTCTCGAATTTCCGTCGCGCGGCGGGCCTTTGGGCGCCGCGCCCGACCATGCGGGGCCGGTTTCCGGCCCCTCGTTGTTTCAGAGACTTGGAGGATTACATGGCTGAGGCGATCGAACTCAAGGCCTGGGCGCGAGCCGGCACCGGCAAGGGCGGCGCGCGCGGGGTCCGCCGCGAAGGGTGCATTCCCGGCATCCTTTATGGCGGCAAAGAGGAGCCCCAGAGCATCGCGCTGGAGACCAAGGAAATCTCCAAGCAGATCCAGACGGGCCATTTCCAGAGCACCATCTTCATGCTCGACATCGAAGGCACCAAGACCCGCGTGATCCCGCGCGGCGTGCAACTCGATCCCGTGCGCGACTTCCCCATCCACGTGGACTTCATGCGGCTCGCCAAGGACGCGCTTGTGACCGTGGAGGTGCCCGTGCACTTCCTCAACGAGGCCGCCTCCCCGGGCCTGAAGCGCGGCGGCGTGCTTAACATCGTCCGCCACGACATTCCCGTGCGCTGTCCGGCCGATGCCATCCCCGACCATTTCGACGTGGACCTCACCGGGCTGGAGATCGGCGACTCCATTCACATTTCGTCCATCGGGCTCCCTGAGCGCGTGACGCCCACCATCACAGACCGCGACTTCACGGTTGCGACCATCGTCGGCCGGGCGAGCGACGAGGCGCCGAGCGCCGCTGCCGCCGAGGGCGCCGAGCCTGCCGCCGAGGATGCTCCCGCGACTGCCGAGAACGCCGAGGCGAAGAAGGAAGAGAAGAAGTAGCCGCTACGTCTGGGTGGCTGCCGCACGGTCCAGCGCAAGTCTTGAGCCGCCGATCGGAGTGACGCGATGAAGCTGTTTGTCGGCCTCGGCAATCCGGGGGCGCAATATGCGTTCAACCGTCACAATATCGGCTTCATGGCCGTGGACGCCATCGCCGCCGCGCATGATTTTCCCGCCTGGCGCAAGCGCTTCTCCGGTCTCGTCAGCGAAGGCCGGCTCGGGGGCGAGCAGGTGATCCTGCTGAAGCCTATGACCTATATGAACGAGTCGGGCCGCGCCGCGGGCGAGGCCGCCCGCTTCTACAAGCTGGGCGAAGAGGACGTCATCGTGTTCCACGACGAGCTCGATCTTGCCCCGGGCAAGGTGCGGGTGAAGACGGGCGGCGGGGTCGCCGGCCATAACGGGCTCAAATCGCTCACCGCCCATCTCGGCAACGACTATGTGCGCGTGCGCATCGGCATCGGCCATCCCGGCCAGCGCGACCGGGTCGTAGGCTACGTGCTGCACGACTTCGCCAAGGCCGATCACGACTGGCTTGAGCCGCTGCTCGGCGCCATGGCAGCGGCCGCGCCGCATCTGGCCGATGGCGCCTACGACAAGTTCCAGTCGCAGATCGCACATGTCATGCAAGGCGGCGCCGAGCCCGTACAGAAGACGCCGCGCGCCAAGCCCGCGCCGAAGCCCAAGCCTTCGCGGGAAACGACGCAGGCGGCCGAGTCGCCGAAGCCAGAGCCGGGCACGAAAGAGGGCCCGCTTGCCGGCATGCTGCGCCGCTGGCTCGGCTCGTAAGGAACTGCACGAAATATGGGATTCAAATGCGGCATCGTCGGGCTGCCCAATGTCGGCAAGTCCACCCTGTTCAACGCGCTGACGCAAAGCGCCGCTGCCCAGGCCGCCAACTATCCGTTCTGCACCATCGAGCCTAATGTCGGCGACGTGCCGGTGCCCGACCCACGCCTCGACGCGCTCGCGTCGATCGGCAAATCGGCGCAGACCATCCCGACACGGCTCACCTTCGTCGATATCGCCGGGCTGGTGCGCGGCGCCTCCAAGGGCGAAGGCCTCGGCAACCAGTTCCTCGCCCATATCCGCGAGGTGGACGCCATCGCCTATGTGCTGCGTTGCTTCGAGGATCCCGACGTGATTCACGTGGAAGGCAAGGTCGATCCCATCGCCGACGCCGACACCATCGAGACCGAGCTGATGCTCGCCGACCTGGAGAGCCTCGAACGACGCGTACCCATCCTCGAGAAGAAGATCCGCGGCCAGGATAAGGAGGCAAGGCACACGCTTGTGCTGCTGGAGCGCCTCCTGCCGCTGCTGCGCGAGGGCAAGCCCGCGCGTCTCGCTGAAGTGAACGACGAGGAGAAGCCGCTGTTCAGGACGCTCGGCCTCTTGACCGCGAAGCCCGTGCTCTATGTGTGCAACGTGGACGAGGCCTCGGCCGCCATCGGCAACGATTATTCCCGCGCCGTCGAGGCGCGCGCGGCAACGGAAGGCGCGGGCTGCGTCACCATATCCGCCAAGATCGAGTCCGAGCTTGCCGAGCTCGACGCCGGCGAGCGCAAGGCTTATCTCGCCGAGCTCGACCTGCCTGAGCCGGGGCTGAATCGCCTGATCCGCGAGGGCTACAAGCTCCTCGACCTCATCACCTATTTCACGGTGGGGCCCAAGGAGGCGCGCGCCTGGACCATCCCGCAAGGGACCCGCGCGCCGCAAGCCGCGGGCGTCATCCACACCGATTTCGAGAAGGGCTTCATCCGCGCCGAGGCGATTCCCTATGACGACTACGTGTCGCTCGGCGGCGAGGCCGGCGCCCGCGACGCCGGCAAGCTCAGGCTTGAAGGCAAGGACTACGTCGTGAAGGACGGCGACGTCCTACATTTCCGCTTCGCGACGTAACGAGAAAAGCTACGACGCGTCCTCGCCGATGGGCGGCGGCCGATGCCCGCGGCCTCGTCGCTTCACCGGCGCCGAGGCCTTTTTCGCGCTCGCGCCGGCCGGACCGGGAAGCGCGGGCTTCGTCTTGGCCGGCTTCCCCATGGGCGGTGTCACGCCCATGGACACATAGACGTTCATCAGCCGCTCGACACCGCCTTCGGCCGGCTTGATCCACTCCACCGGCACGTAGATCAGCGCGCCGCCGAACGGCACCGGCGCGGACGGCACCAGCACCGGCACGTAAGCGTGCTCGCCGATCGCCACCGGCTCGTGCGAGGGCATCAGCGCGAGCACCGCGGCGTTCCCCTCCCCGCCGAAAAAGCACCAGACCGGGCTCATGCCCTTCAGGCTGTCCTTGTCGCCGCGGTCCATGATCGCCACGAAGCGCTTGGACAGATCGTAGACGTTGGAGACGAGCGGAATGCGCATCATCAGCCAGTCGAAGCTGTTCGACACCCACGACCGCAGGCCCGACTCCACCACGAGGCCGAGCAGGAAGATCAGGCCGAGGATGATGCCGAGCCCGATAAAGTAGGCGGTCGTGGACTGAGGCGAGATGTTGAGGCCGAGCGAGGTGATGAGATCGCCGAGGAAGCTGCCGGGCCCCGCATAGCTCGCCACCAGCGAGGCGAACCAGGTGATCACGAACACCGTGACCATGATCGGCAGGAGCGCCAGAACACCCGACAGGAAAATCCGTAAGATTCGGCCCATGCTTGCCCTCCCGCCGCGAGCGAATTCGTTAACCTTAACCATTTTATTCGATTTTTATGAAGGCCGCGCGCGGGCGGGTGTATTGTCCGCCCTGTGATGGGCGCTTCCCTTCCCGTCACAGGCTCCCGCCTTGGGAGCCCGAAGAGGCTCCGATCCCCCCGTACGGAGCGTCTTCACCAAATGTAAGAGCGCCACGAAGCGCTGTGACCTTTGGCCCCGCCGTTCCGCGGGGCCTTTCTTCT
>CAYUTT010000229.1:0-3971 GCA_964447575.1 uncultured Methyloceanibacter sp. | reverse complement strand
CCAAAGCAAAGAACGCGGTCCCCATCCCCGAGGGCGTCAGCGACGAGATCGCCGCTGGTATCGTCATCACTTACGGCACGGCGCTGCATGCGCTGAAGGACCGTGCGGACCTGCAGCCCGGGGAGAGCGTGGCCGTGCTCGGTGCCGCGGGTGGCGCCGGAATTGCCGCGGTCGAGATCGCCAAGCTGATGGGCGCGCGGGTTATTGCCGTCGCCTCGTCAGAGGACAAACTCGCCTTCGCCAAGGCGCATGGCGCGGATGAGGGCGTGAACTATACCGAGACCGATCTCAAGAGGAAGCTGAATCAGCTTACGCTGCCGAAAGGCGTGGACGTGCTCTATGATTGCGTCGGGGGTTCGGCCGCCGAGCCGAGCTTGCGGGCAATGGCGTGGGAGGGGCGCTATCTTGTGCTCGGCTTTGCGTCCGGTGAAATCCCCCGCATCCCGCTCAACCTCGTGCTGCTCAAGGGATGCCAGATCGTCGGCGTGTTCTGGACCTCGTTCGTCGAGCGCGAGCCAGAAGCGCATCGCGCCAACACGGCGCAGCTCCTTGAGTGGTGCAAGGAAGGGAAGATCGAGCCGCATATCCACGCGGCCTTCCCGCTTGGGGAGACGGCAAAGGCGCTGTCGCTGATCGAGGGCCGTAAGGTCACCGGCAAGGTGATCATCAACCCCCAAGCTTAGGTCTGCTTCGGCAGTTCCTTGTCGAGCGCGCGGGCGGCCGCCGCCCGGTGGGTCGGCGTGATATGCGTGGAGACCATGCCAACCACGGCGCTCAGAAGGGCCATGTCGTCGGCAAAGCCGAGGCCGCCGATCATGTCCGGAATAAGGTCCATCGGCAGGATGAAATACGCGAGCGCTGCGAGCAGCATGCCGCGCACTCGGACCGGCGTTGCCGGGTCCATGGCGCAATAATAGGCGGCGACCAGGTCTTCCGCGAAGGGGACCCGCGCCGCAAAGCGCTTGAGCTTGGCCCAGAACTCCTGGCGCACCTTGCGCTCGCGCTCGGCAAAGGCGCGCAAGGAGACTTGCCGCCCGAGCGCCGCCTCGCGCAATTTGCTCGCATCGTTGAAAGCGATCATCGCATGGACCTCTTCGACCAACCGGGAAGACCCCAAACCTTTGATAACATAGGAAGCCTTTGCTCCTCGCGCAATGAGGTTCGGGTTGCGCAAGGCCGTCCCCCATGCGAAGGAGCCGCCATGGTCAAGCACCGGATCCTATTTGTCTGCCTCGGAAATATCTGCCGCTCGCCCATGGCGGAAGGCGTGTTCCGCCGTGTTGCCGAGGAGGCGGGGATGTTGCACATGTTCGAGATCGACTCGGCGGGGATGGGCAATTGGCACAAGGGCGAGGCGCCGGACCACCGCGCGCAGAAGGCGGCACGCCGGCGCGGCATCGACATTTCCGGACAGACGGCGCGCAAGATTGAGCTGGAGGACTTCGAGGCCTTCGACCTCGTCCTGGCGATGGACGCCTCCAACCTCGCCGAGCTTCATGACATCGCGCCGCACGCGGCGCGGCACAAGATTCGCCGCTTTCTCGACTATGCGCCGCAGCTCAGGACCGGCGACGTGCCCGACCCCTATTACGGCGGCGCGCACGGCTTCGATCACGCGCTCGATCTGATCGAGGCGGCGGCGGAGGGGCTGCTTGCGGAGCTGACCGGCGCGGCGAGGCCGGCCAAAAGAGGCGCCTAGTCCTTGAAGCCGTAAGCGGTCCCGGCATCGTAATCGAACGCGGCGTCGTCCGCCTCATAGGGATCTTCGAGATCGTAGGCAGCCTCGATGACATAGGGACCGCCGCCCACCGAGTTCCGCGACGAGTAGAGCACGAAGCGATTCACGGTAAAGGGCGCGGCGATCACGCCGCCTTGACGCTCAAGATAGGCGGCGACGGCATCGGCACGGGCGCCGCGCAGGCGCGCAAGCGTGACATGCGGCTTGAAGTTACGGCTCTCCGGCGGCAGGCCCGCCGCCCGCGCTGCTCGCTCGTGGGCGCGCTGCAAGGATTCGAGCGCTTCGGACGGTTCGAGATCGGCAAAGATGGCGCGGGGCTTGTTGCCGCCGAAGCTACCAAGGCCGCTTAGGCGAAGCTCGAAGGGGGGGACGTCGATCTGACCGAGCGCGTGGGTGAAGTCGCGCGCGGTGGTGCCGTCCACATCGCCGATGAAGCGCAAGGTGAGATGATAGTTGCCCGGATCGATCCAGCGTGCGCCGCTCAAACCGGAGCGAAGCATCGTGAGGCGCTCGGCGATGCTCCTGGGAACCTCGATGGCAGAAAATAGCCGGGGCATAGCCAGTTAATTGGTTCTTGCGACTCAGAGTCTCAAGGGCAGGGGTTGGGGTAGTCAAGGTGGATCTGGTCTATGTCCTCAAGAACCGCCTCTGAGAGCGTGAGGCCGGCGGCGTCAACGTCCGTCTCGAGCTGCTCCAGGGTGGTCGCGCCGATGATGACGGAGGTGACGAAGGGCCGCGAGACGGCATAGCGAATCGCCATCTGCGCCGGATCGAGGCCGTGCTTCTTGGCGAGCGCCACGTAAGCGGAAATAGCGCGCGGCCCGTTGCCCTTCTCGTAGCGCCCGAGCCGGTCGAACAATGTCTTGCGCGACTTGGGCGGTAAGGCGCCATTCTCGTACTTGCCCGTCAGATAGCCTTGGCCGAGTGGCGAATAGGCGAGCAGGCTGACCTGCTCCTCATAGGTGATCTCGGACAAGCCTATCTCGTAGGAGCGGTTTACCAGGTTGAAGGCGTTCTGGATCGAGACGGGCCGCGGCAGGCCGTGCTGCTCGGCGAGCTTCAGGAACGTCATGAGCCCCCACGGCGTCTCGTTGGAAAGCCCGATGAAGCGAACCTTCCCAGCAGCGACAAGCTTGCCGAGGGTCTCGAGGATGTCGTGGATGGGATGGGCGTCACCCGGAAGCCGCACATAGTCGAGCCCCTCGAAGATGCGCATGGGCCGGTCGGGCCAATGAAGCTGGTAGAGGTCGATATAGTCTGTTCTCAGCCGGGCCAGGCTCTTGTCGACGGCCTCATCGATCTGGCTCGCGCTTTGACGCGACAGCATTGGCTGGTCGCGTAGCCAGTCGATCTTTGTGCTGCGACCGGCGACCTTGGTGGCGATCAGCATCTTGTCGCGGCCCCTCCGGCTTGCGAGCCAGGTGCCGATAATCTCCTCGGTGCGCCCTTGAGTCTCGGGCTTGGGCGGAATGGGGTAGATCTCCGCCGCGTCGAACATGTTGATGCCGCGGCCGACCGCGTAGTCCATCTGGGCGTGACCTTCGGCTTCGGTGTTCTGTTCGCCGAAGGTCATGGTGCCGAGGGTGAGTGCGCTCACCTTCACGCCGGTGCGGCCAAGCTCGCGATAGTCCATTGGTCCCTCGTGCTTAACGCTCTGGCAAGGTTAACAGATTGCTTCCGGCGGCCGTGCCTATCCCGTTGTTAAGGAGTGGCGGCGTAAGAGGGAAAGCGCAACCCCGCCGAGTGCCGCGCGAGCGCGCTTCAGGGGCACGGACGGGATGGGATGTGCCAATCGTATGGGCTCGATAATCGATTCAGGGCGGCATGCCGCGGAGCCGATGCCCGGCCACGCCGAGGTTGTGATGCTCACGGGCGCTTCCCCCGCTGAACGCGCGCTGCCGCGTGAGGCTGCTTGAGGGCTTCGCGCATGGCAGGATCGTTGAGCCGGCCGGAACCACCTTGACTGCCCCTCTTCTTCGCTTCCGCACTTGGCGTGTTCTACTTGGTCACGAGCCCCGTTGCCGTCGTCGGGCTCATCGCCGCTCACGGCTACCCCGAGATCGCGCCGCGGATCATGTCGCGCTACCGCGAGCGCCCGGGCGCGCAAGGAAGGCGGTCATCTATGCGTCAGAACCGATGCGCTCTATCTACTCGGTCAGCTTGTCGCAGAGCGCAAACCTTCCGGCTAACCCGCGGAATGAACCGGCATCTCGATCGCGCCTACCGGCTCTGC
>CAYUTT010000228.1:0-3973 GCA_964447575.1 uncultured Methyloceanibacter sp. | reverse complement strand
TCTTGCAGCGCGCGCAAGAGCTTGACCTGAGCGTCCAGAGGCAACTCGCCGATCTCGTCGAGGAAGAGCGTGCCGCCGTGGGCTTCGATGAACTTGCCGGTGCGTTTCTCGTTCGCGCCGGTGAAGGAGCCCCTCTCGTGACCGAAAAGAATGCTCTCGACGAGGTTCTCTGGAATCGCGCCACAATTGACCGTAACGAACGGTTTCAATCGTCTTGCACTTTCGCCCTGGATGGCGCGGGCGATCATCTCTTTGCCGACGCCCGATTCGCCTTCGATCAGGACGGGAATGCCGGAGTTGGCGGCCCGCTTGCCAAGATCGATGACCCGCTTCATCGCCTCGCTGCCGGCGATCAGGTCGGCAAAGCCGAGCTCGCCGGATGCGGTGGCCTTCATCCGCGTGATCTCGCCCGCGAGCGCCTCGATCTTGAGCGCGTTCTTGATGGAGACCTCAAGCCGCTCCGGGCTCACGGGCTTCACCACGAAATCGACGGCACCGGCGCGCATCGCCGAGATGGCCGCGTCGATCGAGCCGTGGGCGGTCTGCACGATGGCCGGGGGCTTGCGCGGCAAGGCGCGCATGGCCGACAGCACCGCCGTGCCGTCGGTGCCGGGCATGACGAGGTCGAGGAGGATGAGACAAATCTCGCCGGATGTATCGGCCTTGAGCGCGGCAAGAGCGGCGTCGCCGCTGTCGGCCGTCTCGACGTGGTAACCGAACCGCTTGATGGTCTCTTCGAGAATACGACGTTGGGCTGGGTCGTCGTCGACGACCAGGACGCGCTTTGGCATGACGCAGAACTCACTCAGTTACGCAGACACTAACGAGACAGAGCTGCTACCGAGGCGAACACTTGCCCGAAGCGGCCCCCTGCTGTGCCAAAACTGTGCAGTGGAAGGGTAAACATCCCCTTTATTCCGGTTCGATTTTGGTGAACCTCCGGTTCGGAGGCCGCAAGACGGCGCCACCGCCACCCTCAAAAACGAACCGGAACCACAAAATTCGTCAGCCACACCGGGGTAAACAGGATGGCGAAGGTCAGCGCGATCAGGGTCGCCGCCTGCGCGGCCGGCAAGTCCTTCATCTCCATCGCATGACCTTGGGGCTCGGGCGCTTGATCCATCAGCATCGACGGCTCCGGCGATTTGTGACCGAGGCCGATGGCCGGCCCGTCGGCGTCGGGCAAGGTCATGCAGCCATGCTTCAGGTGGCGGGCGACCAGCCAGTAGTTCATCGGGGAGGCGATGATGCCACCCACGATGGTTGCGAGGCTCATGCGGAACCAGAACTCGGGATTGGTTGGCTCCTCCGATCCCTGCCATAGCGTTCCCAGAATCAGCATGACGGGGATCATGCCGGTCATCACCATGTTCATCGATACGGTTTCGGCGAAGAAGGTCTTGCGTACGGCTTTCCAATAGTTGTTGTCGAACATGCCCTTCATCATCAATGCTTGGAAGATGAAAAGGCCGAAGGCGAAGGCGGCCAGATATTCGATCGTGGCGTCCCATCCGTTCGTGAGGCCGAAGACCGGGACGATGGAAGCTGCCACGACGATGCCGGTCGCATCGCCGGCCAGACAGTGCATCTCGCTGTTGAGCGCCTGCTTCCAGGTGGCTGCGGTGAAGGCGTCATGCGTACCCGGGACCGGGCGGCGGCAGGTCAGCAGATAGAGGAACGCACCAACGGGGCCGGTATAGATGGTCACCAGGATCCAAGCGATCCTCTGAACCCAGCTCGTCACGCCATTGAAGAGGGAATCCCAGACGACGAAGATCACGCTGAGACCGGTAAGCGTGAACCATACGATCATCGCACCGTCGAGCATGGCACCCCCCGATTCCGCTTCTCCTGGAAGCCTATCCGCAGACAGTCAACGGTTACAATCCGCTCGATCTGTCGACCTTGTCTCTATCTCTGGAGTTGTGGTTCGATTCTGGTGAAGGTGTTGCCGCACCGGCATCCCATTTGACCTATATGGCTGGCGTTTGGGCCTTGCCGGCGCGCGCCCGGCTTCCCACACTAGCCCTGGTCACCCCTAACGAGGATTCGCGAGTCGATGTTGTTTTCCCTGAACGCCTGGCATCCCCACCCCCTCTACGCCGCCACGCAAGCGCTCAAGACCAAGGAAAAAAAGAGCCAGAAGCCCGATCTTGGCGATCTGCCGGAGTGGAAGCTGGACGATCTCTACGATGCGCCCGAATCGCTGGCGCTGAAGGCCGATCTCGAAAAGGCCGCAAGCGCGGCCGAGTCCATGCAGGAGCGCTACGCGGGCAAGCTCAGCAGTCTTCTCGATAGCGGCAAGGGGGGCGCGGCTCTTGCCGAGGCCGTGCGGGAGTTCGAGGCGCTGAACGACGTCATGGGCCGCATCGTGTCCTATGCAAGTCTGCTCTACTCGGCGGACACCGCCGATCCGCGGCGGCAGAAATTCTACGGCGACATCCAGGAGAAGATCACCACCATCTCCTCCAAGCTCCTGTTCTTTCCGCTTGAGCTCAACCGCCTCGACGACGCGGCGCTGGAACAGGCGATGACGGAGTCCGAGCTTGGCCACTATCGCCCATGGCTCGAGGATCTTCGCAAGGAGAAGCCCTATCAGCTCGAGGACAGGCTGGAGCAGCTGTTCCACGAGAAGGCGGTGACCGCGCGCGGCGCCTGGGACCGCTTGTTCAACGAGACCATGACGTCGCTCCGGTTCGAGATCGACGGCGAGATGCTCAGCCTCGAACCGACGCTCAATCGCCTGCTCGACCCGGACGAGGCGAAGCGCAAAGCGGCTGCGGAAGCCCTGAGCAAGGTGTTCAAGGAGAACGTGCGGCTCTTCACGCTGATCACCAACACGCTTGCCAAGGACAAGGAGATCTCCGACCGCTGGCGCGGCTTCGCCGACGTCGCCGATAGCCGTCATCTCGCCAACCGCGTGGAGCGGGAGGTTGTGGATGCGCTGGTCGCGGCGGTGCGCGAAGCCTATCCGCGCCTGTCACACCGATACTACGCCATGAAAGCGCGGTGGCTCGGCAAGAAGACGCTGATGTATTGGGACCGGAACGCGCCGTTACCGGAGGAGCCCAAGCAGGTGATCGCCTGGGACGATGCGCGCGAGACCGTGCTCACGGCCTATGGCGACTTCTCGCCGCGCATGGCCGACATCGCGGGCCGCTTCTTCGCCGAGGGCTGGATCGATGCGCCGGTCCGGGAAGGGAAGAGCCAAGGCGCCTTCTCGCACCCGACCGTGCCGAGCGCGCACCCCTATATCCTGCTCAACTATCAGGGCAAGCCGCGGGACGTGATGACACTCGCACACGAGCTTGGGCACGGTGTGCATCAGGTGCTCGCCAACAAGCAGGGCCCGCTGATGGCGCCCACGCCGCTAACCCTCGCCGAGACGGCCAGCGTGTTCGGCGAGATGCTGACCTTCAAGAAGCTGCTCGACCGGGCGCCGAGCGAGCGGGAGCGCAAGGCGCTCCTTGCGGCCAAGGTTGAGGACATGCTCAACACCGTGGTCCGGCAGATTGCCTTCTACAGCTTCGAACGCAAGGTGCACACCGAGCGGCGCGAGGGTGAGTTGACGAGCGAGCGCCTCTCCGAGATCTGGATGGAGGTGCAGCGCGAGAGCCTAGGACCGGCGATCGAGCTGAAGCCGGAATATGGGACGTTCTGGTCCTACATCCCGCATTTCATCCATGCGCCGTTCTATGTCTATGCCTATGCCTTCGGCGACTGCCTGGTGAACTCGCTCTACGCCGTCTACGAGAAGGCCGACAAAGGCTTCGCCGAGCGCTATCTCGACATGCTCGCGGCGGGCGGGACCCAACATCACAAGGAACTGCTGGCGCCGTTCGGCCTCGATGCCTCGGAGCCGCATTTCTGGTCCATGGGGCTCAAGGTCATCGAAGGCCTGATCGACGAGCTCGAAGCGATGGACCAGAAGGCCAAGACCTGACCTAGCTGGCCACCGCAGCGCGATCCGTTG
>CAYUTT010000227.1:0-3974 GCA_964447575.1 uncultured Methyloceanibacter sp. | reverse complement strand
AGCGCCCGGTCGATGCGGCGATAGGCGCCGAGATAGACATTGCGGATGCCGAGCGCGTCGAAGAAATGCGAGGCGTGCGTATTGTCGGAGAAGCAGTCGTGCTCCTCCTCGGGATCGTGGATCATCAGGCCGAGCTTCATACGTTCGCCGGCCAGCTCGCCGTAGGACAGACTGCCGAGGCCGGTCATGATCGCGGTGAGTCCGGCCTCTTCGCCGCCCGCTTCGATGGTCTTGCGCGCCCCGCCCTTGGCGCCCCACTGCTCCGCCATCCAGGCGAGATCGTCGATCAGAAGATCGGTCACGACGCGCAGATACTCGGCGCGGCGCGCGCAGTTGCCGCCGGTGCAGCTCTTAAGATCGTAATCGGTGGCCGGCCGGCTGCCGTTGCCCGGACCGGTGCCGTTGAGGTCCTGACCCCAAAGCAGGAACTCGACGGCGTGATACCCGGTGGCGACATTGGCCTCCACGCCGCCGGCTTCGTGCAGCTCCTCGGCAAGCAGCTTCTTGGTGATCTTCGAGGTGTCGAGCTTCTTGCCGCCGATCACCAAGATCGGGTTGGCGATGACATTGGCGGCGTAGAGTTCGTTCTCCGGCGAGTCGCCGCCGTATGACCCCGCGACATAGTCGATCAATCCTTCGTCGAGCGGCCAGGCATTCACCTTGCCTTCCCAGTCGTCGACGATGGTGTTGCCGAAGCGATAGGCCTCGGTCTGCATATAGGGAATGCGCGCGGCGACCCAGGCAGCACGCGCGGCGCGGAGATTGTCCTCGGTCGACTTGGCGAGGAACGCGTCGATGGCGAGTTGCATCGTCCGCGCGGCGGCAAGCGAATCGGTGTAGCCGGCCTCGGCGATATCCGCATAGGTCTTGAGGACATCCTTCGGCGCGGGCGCGGCCAAGGCCGGCGCGGCCCAAAAACAGAGACCGCAAACAAGAGATGCGGCCCGAAGAGCGATCGTCATCGGCGCCCCTTGTCGTTTTATCAGAGCCGGGCTTTTCGCCCCCGCTCCTCTTCTTGGCCGGCCCATCGGCGGGAAGACGAGAGAATGCGGCGGCCCAAGGCCTTGCGACCTTGGAGCCACCGCAAGGTTGAGATGAGGAAGCGCCCGCGCTTTCGCTTGGGCGCTTCAGGCATCCGGGCTGGGCAGCCGCATGCCTTGTCAAAACCCTAGCTCGGGGGCTAAGCTGAATGAAGTGAACTCTTTTCAGCAGAATAGTTGCGCGATATGCATCTGAGGGAAGTCGACGCCAATCTCCTGGTCACACTGGATGCCTTGCTGGTGGACGCCAGCGTCACCCGCGCCGCGGAGCGGTTGGGACGGAGCGCCTCGGCCATCAGCCATGCTCTGGCCAAGCTTCGGGAAATCTTCAACGACGAGCTGTTCGTGCGGGCGGGGCAAAAGCTGGTGCCGACCACCAAGGCGCTCGAGCTTGCGCCCACGGTGCACGTGATCCTCGCGGGCATGGAGAGCCTGCTCCGGCCCAACAAGCCGTTCGACCCATCGGAGACCAGCCGCGATTTTGCCGTCGCGGCGAGCGAGGCGGGTGAGCTGATTCTCGTGCAGCCGCTGCGCCGGTGCTTACATAAGCTTGCGCCGTCGGTGCGCGTCGGCTGGATGGCGCCGCGCCCGGAGGAGAATATCGATGCGCTGCGCAACAGCCGCTGTCATTTCGTGATCGACACGGAAGAGGCTTCGGTTCCGGCACCGGATATCCGCGCCCTCAAGCTGTTCGACGACACGCTGGCGACCTTGGGCCGGCCCGGTCATCCTTTTGCCAAGCGCAAGCCGAGGGCGGCGGCGTTCGCCAATGCGGATCATATCGCCGTGAATGCGCTTCCGGCGATCGAGCCGGTGGATCGCGCGCTCGCGCGCGACGGGCTCTGCTGCAACATTTCCTCGCGCGTGCCCTCGGTGCTGGTGGGGCTGTTGCTGGCGCTGAACAGCGACGCGCTGATCACCCTCCCCTCCTCGCTGGCGGCGATCCTGGAGAAGCAATTCGGCCTCATTCGTATTAACCAGCCTTTCCGGCCCATCGCTTTCCCATTGAGAATGATGTGGCATTCGAGCTACGACCGCGACGAATGTCATGAATGGGTGCGCGGCCAGCTCACCGCTCTCGCACGGGAGATGGAACGCCCCGCGTAAGGCAGATCTGATGGGCGTTCTGAGGTGGAGGATTGCGCGCGGGCTGTTTCTGCTCTGCGTTCTCGTTGCGCCGAGCGGGACCGCTAGCGCGGTCGAGCCAGCCGAATTCGAGGACGATCTCGACATTGGCGCGCGCCGGCTGGTCAGCCTCAACGAGGCGATGAACATCCTCAACGTACCGTCGGTCAGTTTCGCCGTGATTGACGAGGACAGAATCGCATTTGCCAGCGCTTACGGCGAGGCGGCGACGCCCGAAACGCTCTATCAAGCTGCGTCGCTGTCAAAATTCGTGGCGGCGGTCGGCGCCATGCGCATGGTCGATCAGAACGAGCTTTCGCTCGACCAGGACGTCAACGCGGAACTCACCTCGTGGAAAGTCCCAGAAAGCCGCTTCGTCAGAGACCATCCAGTCACCTTGCGCGGACTGCTCAGCATGACGGCGGGGATCGGCGTGCCTGGCTTCATGGGCTACACGGCCGGCGCGCCCCTGCCCAATCTGATCCAGATCCTCTACGGCGTCCCGCCGGCCAACTCGCCGCCGGTCAAGGTGATCGCCGAGCCGGGCAGCGGCTTTGCCTATTCCGGGGGAGGCTACGAGATCGCCGAAGCCCTGATGGTCGACACCGCCAAGACCCCCTTCCCGCAGCTCATGGAGGAACTCGTACTCGAGCCGGCCGGCATGGAGCACAGCACATTCGCTCAGCCTTTGCCGCAGCAACGGGAGGCGAATGCGGTGAAGGGCCATTATGGCGACGGGAAGCCGTTGCTGGGGGGCTGGCGCGTGTGCCCGGAACTTGCGGCGGCGGGGCTCTGGTCGACGCCGACCGACCTCGCCAATCTCCTGCTGTTGGTGGGGCGGGCCTGGCGCGGCGAGAGCAGCCTGTTTCTCAAGCCTGAGACGGCGCGGGAGATGCTCAAGCCCCAGAATGGCGGCCCTTATGGCCTCGGCGCGGCCATCGGCGAAGCCGAGGGCGCCCCCGTGCTGATGAAACGCGGGCAGAATGTCGGCTTTCAGGCTTATCTGATCCTGCTGCCGGCTCAGGGGAAGGGCATGGTGGTGATGACCAATTCCGACAATGGCTCGGAGCTCGCCGAGGTGCTGATCCGCCACGCCGCCCGCCTCTATGGCTGGCCCGAGCTTGGGCCGCTCGCAGATTAAATTTTGCCTGACCCGGGTCAGGACCCGCGCCTCCCTCTAGTCTCCGTCAAAGGGCTCCATTACCATGGAGGCCTCCCGTCGTGCCGAGGACGGGTTCCCTGGAGGATGGAAATGTCCGCATTGTTTCGCGCCGGCCTCTTCGCCGCGTTGATCGTTTTCGCCACCACCCCTTCCCCCGCCGCCGAAAAAACCTTCCAAGACGACGCGCTTGACGACGCCGCGATCACGCTCGAGGCGGAGCTCAAGGAAGAGGCAGGCGCGGTTGCCAAGCCGCTCGCCAAGCTGAAGCAGGAAGCCGACGCCAGCATCAAGAGCGGCGACCTCGAAGGCGCGGCGAAGCTCCATGTCGACATCGTCGCGATTGCGCCCGGCGATGCGAAGGCGTGGCGCCAACTGGCGGAGCTCTGGCTCTTGATCCCCGCCACCGCCGAGGATGATGGATCGACCCGCGTCGAGCGCGCGCGCACCGCGGCCTATATCGCCTACCGGAAAGCAAAGACAGCGGAAGAGGAGTCCGCCTCGCTCGCCACGCTCGCCGACGCGTTCGTCAGGCGCCAGGAATGGCGCGACGCCCTGAACGCGCTGAAGCTTGCCGTGGCGTTGCACGAGACGCCGGCGCTCAAAGCCAAATATGCGGAGCTGTGAGAGAAATACGGCTTCCGCGTCTC
>CAYUTT010000226.1:0-3980 GCA_964447575.1 uncultured Methyloceanibacter sp. | reverse complement strand
CGAGCGATGGAGCGCATGGTACCGATAAGAAAAGAGGCATTGCAAGGTGGAAACCGAGGCAGGAACTATTGCCATACAGAAATGCTAGGGCCGCCTCGCTGGCGATTTTGAGCGGGCTGTGAATCCTTGAGGGGACGCGCTCCCCGAATCATGGGGCCTCTGCTAGAGTGCCGGCATGCAATTCACGGTCGGATCGGCAATCGGTTTCGGGTGGGGGACGTTCAAGAAGCGCCCATGGTTCTTCGTGGGCGCCACGGTCGTCATCCTGTTGCTCTATGGCGCGATCAGCGTGATCACGAGCGGCATCGACGCGGCGGTCGGGGGCTCGGCGAGCGAGCCCACCTTGGTTGGAAGCCTCGTGAGCTTTGTCCTCAGCACTTTCGTCAGCATGGGCGTGACGGCGTTCTATCTTGCCGCGCACGACAATCCCGAGACGGTCGATCTCACCACGCTGTGGCATCCGGAGCCGTTCTGGAAATTTCTGATCGCCTCGCTGCTGGTGGGGCTCGCCATTGGCATCGGCTTCGTTCTGTTGATCGTTCCGGGGATCATCGCGGCCATCTTCTTCATGTTCACCCATTTCGCCGTCATCGACAAAGGGCTCGGCCCCATAGAGGCCATGAAGGAGAGCATGCGGATCGGGCGCGGTTACCGCTGGCCGTTGCTCGGCTTCATCGTTCTGATTGCGCTCATCATAATGGCGGGCTTCCTGGCGCTGGTCGTCGGCATTCTCGTCGCCATGCCCGTCGCGGCGCTAGCCGCCACGCATGCCTATCGCGTGCTGTCCGGCCAGGCTGGACCGGCCACCGCGCGGGTGGACGCCCGGCTCGCCGCCTAGATCCGTCTCCCGCAAGGCAAATGAAAGGCGCCCCCGGAGGGGCGCCTCGAACTGTGTCGTTGGCTTGCAGCTACTCGGCGGGAACCAGCGGCTCCTCCCTCGCCTTGAGGGCCTCCGCGGCGTTGCGCGGATTGCGGTAGACGAATTCCGCGGGAGGCCTGGCCGCTTCCTCCTTCGCGAGCTTCACCATCTCGGCGTGATAGGGCGAGAGCGCGCAAGCCGGGTCGGTGTTGCGCGGATCGCGGGTGATGGCCATGGCCTGGCAGCGGCAGCCGCCGAAATCGATCTCGCGGAAGGCGCAAGACCGGCACGGCTCCTTCATCCAATCCGTGCCGCGGAAGGCGTTGAACGCGTCCGAATTCATCCAGATGTCGAGCAGCTTCCGCTCGCGCACATTGTCGAAATGCAGCTCGGGAATGCTCTCGGCGGCATGGCAGGGCAGCACCTTGCCGGCCGGCGTGATGTTCATGAAGCCTTTGCCCCAGCCGCCCATGCAGGGCTTGGGACGCTTGGCGTAATAGTCGGGCACGACCATGTCGATGGTGAGCACGCCCTTCAGCCGCTCGCGCGCGGCCTCGACATACTCGATGGATGCAATCGTGTCCTCGTAGGTCGGGATCAGGGCCGCGCGGTTCAGGAAGGCCCAGCCGTAGTACTGGGCGTGCGCGATCTCCAGGCGCTGCGCGCCAAGCTCGACGGACATGTCGATATAGCGCGGCACGTTGTGAATGTTGTGGCGGTGGATCGGCGCGTTGATGGTGAGCGGCAGGCCAAGCTCGCCCACCCAGCGGGCGACATCGAGCTTCTTCTGCGTGGCGCCGGGATAGGCGCCGATTTTCTCCGCGCCAACGGGGTCCACGTCCTGGAACGAAATCTGGACATGGTCGAGCCCGAGCTTTTGCAGGTTCTCCAGACGATCGCGCCTCAGGGTGACGGCGGCGGTGATGAGGTTCGAATAAAGCCCGGCTTCCGTGGCGGCGGCGATGATCTCCTCGAGATCCTTGCGCGCGGTGGGCTCGCCGCCGGACAGATGTACCTGGAGGATGCCCATCTCGCCGGCCTGGCGCATCACCGAGCACCATTCCTCGGTGGTCAGCTCGTTCTTGACGCCCTCGAGCTCCACGGGGTTGGAACAGTAAGGGCATTGCAGCGGACAGCGATGGGTCAACTCGGCCAAGAGACCGACCGGCGCCCGTGCGCATAGTGCGGCGGCTTCGTCCTCGCTGCCGACCACGCCCGCCGTCGGCTCGTCATCCACGGCGATGCTTCGAACGTGTTCGTCTGTCCTGAGCTCCTCGGTCATCCCTTTATGTATCCCTTGTCGGCTAGGTCTTGGAGCAACTCCACCACGTCGGCGGCGATCACGTCGGCGGGGGCTGAGTACTCCTCGGCTAGCTTTGCGGCGATCTCCTCCACTGTTCTGTTTCCGTCGCAGAGTTGAAGCACCGCGACGGCAGTCTGATCCGGCGTCAGAATCCGCTCTGGCGCCAGAAGGATCCACCGCCCGCGCCCCGCGTCATGGCGGAGCTTCAGATAGGGCGGCATATGCGGTTTCGTCTCTCGGCCGACCATGAGCCGGCCGGGAGACTTGGCTTCGCCCGTCATGCCTTGGGCACGAAGGCGCCGGGCGGAATCATGCCCGGTTCGACATAGGCCAGGTAGAGCGCATCGAGCTGCGCCCAAAGCACATGCGTCTTGAATCGGAGCGCATCGAGCACGCCCTGTTGCGCCTCGGGCGTGCGTGCGTTCTGCTTCACGTATTGAAGAGCAAAATCCGCATCGCGCGGCGCCTGGGTGAGGCGGCGCTTGAAGTAGGCCATCACCTCGTCGCCGATGAAGTCGTAGTTCTCGAGCATGCCGGAGATGCGCTCCTTGTGAATGCTCGGCGCGAACAGCTCGGTCAGCGAAGAGGCCACGGCCTCGACCAAGGTCTTCTCGCGCACGAAGTTCACATAAGCCTCGACGGCGAAGACCGTCTCGGGCAGGGCGCCTTTGCGGGAAATCACGTAGTTGCGGTCGAGCCCCAGGCCGTCGGTCAGCACGAGCCAGCGCTCGATGCCGCCTTCCTCCTCGCCATAGCCGTCATGGTCCATGATGCGGTGGAGCCACTCCCGGCGCAGCTCGCGGTCGTGGCAGCGGCTGATGAGGGCGGCGTCCTTCCGCGGCACGGCCGACTGGTAGCAATAACGGTTCAAAGCCCAGGCCTGAACCTGACCCTTGTTCAGCTTGCCGCCATGCAGCAGCTTATGAAATGGATGCTTGTCGTGATATTGGGCGGCGCCGATGGCGCGCAGCTCCTGCTCCAGTTCCTCGGGGCTCATAATCTTGGTCACGGCTTATACCTCGATCTCAACCATTGACGATGAGGATAGCGTAGCTCGGCACCGCTGCTGCCTTTTTGATGCGCGTCAATCCTCAAATATTTGTCTACTATTGGCGCTTCTCAACGGCGCCTTGGAGCCGGTCTATACCATGTTGAAACATGGTGAGGACGAATGAGCTTTTCATGACTCGTTCATGAACACTGCGTTGATACCGGATTAAGAACATCTGAAGCGTCTGTTCCCGGCAAACGGCTCGCCACCATCGTAACGCAAAGCCAAGTAGGACGCCATTGCCGGCGGCACGCCGTGCGTCCTGAGACCGACCCCAGATAGACGAAACGGCGACCTGGCTTCCGCCGGATCGCCGCTTCGCGCGTTCCGAGATGAGAAAAGCCGGACTAAGCGCGATCCAGCTCGGCCGGCAGGTAGCTCGTCACCTCCATGCCGGACTCCGTTTCCTCGATCGTCGGCTTGTGCCACTCACGCATATCGATTCTCCTTCGCGAGTTTTTGACCAAGCAATGGTCGGTACGGCCGTTAAGTTTGCGAACCCGAAGGCCGACCGACTCTGCCATTGGAATATGTGATCGGGTCATGATAATTTCCAATCGTATTTCCTAATAGGGAGCATAAGCAGCGCTTATCGCCATGGTTTCGCTCAGGCAGCTGCGCTATCTGGAATCTCTCGCCGAGACGCGGCATTTCGGCCACGCGGCGGCGGCCTGCGCCGTCAGCCAGCCGGCGCTCAGCATGCAGATCAAGGAGCTCGAGGACGAGCTCAAGCTCAGCCTGGTCGAGCGCCGCAAGTCCGGCGTGGA
>CAYUTT010000225.1:0-3996 GCA_964447575.1 uncultured Methyloceanibacter sp. | reverse complement strand
CCACCCGCCCACGCCGTTCTCCTCTCGGTCGATGAGAAGAGCCAGATCCAGGCTCTTGACCGCACCCAGCCGGGCCTGCCGATGAAGAAGGGGCGGGCCGGTACCATGACCCATGACTACAAGCGTAACGGCACCACGACGCTGTTCGCCGCCCTGAATGTTCTCGACGGCACAGTGATCAGCCGCAACATGCAGCGCCATCGCCATCAGGAGTTCATCCGCTTCCTCAATGCCGTCGAGGCCGAGGTGCCGGCCGGCAAGCTGATCCACGCCATTCTCGACAACTACGCCACACACAAGCATCCGAAGGTCCGCGCCTGGCTCGCCAGCCATCCCCGCTGGACCTTCCACTTCACTCCGACCTCGGCTTCTTGGCTGAACGCGGTCGAGACCTTCTTCGCCAAGCTCACCAGACGCCGCCTCAAACGCGGCGTCTTCCGCTCCGTCGTCGACCTTCAAGCCGCCATCAACCGCTTCGTCGAGGAAAACAATGCCGACCCCAAGCCATTCGTCTGGACCGCAGACCCCAACCGCATCATCGCCGCTGTCCAAAGGGGGAAGCAAAAGTTAGAGTCGATCCACTAGCGAACACGCCGCTGTCCGAACCTACGCGGTCTTGCCCTCGAGCCTCGCTCGCGCCTTGTCGCGGCCGATGAGCGGCAGCAGATATTTGAGCTCGGGTCCGTGCGTCTGGCCCGTGAGCGCGAGGCGCAAAGGCTGGAACAATGCCTTGCCCTTGGCGCCGGTCGCGGATTTCACCGCGGAGGACCACGCGGACCAGGTCTCTCCGTCCCACGGCTCGGGCGGAAGCAGCGCCGCCGCCTCGCGGCAGAACGCAGCCTCTTCGATCACGGGCGCCAAGGGCCCCCTCACTACGCGCCACCAATCTTTCACGTCCGCAAGCACCGCAAGGTTGCCCCGCACTGCCTCCCAGAACCGCTCCCCGCCCGCGATGCCCATGGCTTCGAGCCGGTCCGCCACGGCGCTGAATGGCAGCATATGCAGAAGCTTCGCGTTCAACAGGCGCAAGTCGTGGGGATCGAAACGGGCCGGCGCGCGGGACAGCTTGGCAAAGCCGAAAGCCTCCACCAATTCGTCGAGGCCGGCGTGGGGCGCAACCGGATCCGAGGTGCCGATCGTGGCGGCGTAGCTCGCCACGGCAAGTGGCTCCAACCCCTCCGCCCGCAAGCCCTCGATGGCGAGCGACCGGTCCCGTTTCGACAGCGCCTGACCGTCGGGTCCCACCAGAAGATTATGGTGGCCGAATTCCGGCGGCTTGGCCCCGAGTGCCTCGAAGAGCTGGATCTGCGGCGCCGTGTTGGCCACATGGTCCTCGCCGCGGATGACATGCGTCACGCCGAGATCGATATCGTCGACCACGCTCGGCAGAGTGTAGAGATAGGTGCCGTCGGCGCGCACGAGGACGGGATCGGACAGCGAAGCCGCATCCACGTGCTGCCGTCCGCGGACCAGATCGTCCCAAACGACGTCGCGCGGCTCCAGCAGAAACCGCCAATGGGGCTTGCGCCCTTCCGCCTCGAGCCCCGCCTTCTCCTCATCCGACAGGTGTAAGGCCGCACGGTCGTACACGGGCGGCTTGCCGCGTGCGAGCTGCCGCTTGCGCTTGAGCTCGAGCTCCTCCGGCGTTTCGTAGGCCGGATAGAGCCGGCCCATCCCTTTCAGCTTTTCGACCGCGGCTTCATAGAGCGCGAACCGGTCCGACTGGTGCACGAGCGTCGTCCAGGCGAGGCCGAGCCAGGCGAGGTCTTCCTCGATGCCACGGGCAAATTCTTTCGTCGAACGCGCTGTGTCGGTGTCGTCGAGCCTCAGGATGAACGCGCCGCCGTGCTTGCGCGCAAACAGATAGTTGATGAGCGCCGTGCGGATATTGCCGGCGTGGAGCCGCCCCGTGGGGCTCGGCGCGAAACGGACGGTGATTGCCATCTAGAGCCGCTCGCGGAACTTGTTGGTGATGGGATAGCGCCGGTCGCGGCCGAAATTCTTGGCGGTGATCTTCACCCCGGGCGCCGCCTGACGCCGCTTGTACTCGGCGAGATAGAGCATGCGCTCGACCTTCTTCACGGTCTCGGGCGGATGCCCGCGCGCCACGATCTCGGACACCGGCATTTCGAGCTCAACCAGGCAGTTGAGGATATCGTCCAACACGGGGTAAGGCGGCAGGGTATCCACGTCGCGCTGATCGGGCTTCAACTCCGCGGACGGATCCTTGGTAAGGATGCTCTCCGGGATGATGACCCCTTCGGGCCCGAGACAGCCCTTGGGCCTATGCGCGTTGCGGTAGCGGGACAGCGCGTAGACCTGGCCCTTGTAGAGATCCTTGATGGGATTGAAGCCGCCATTCATATCGCCATAGAGCGTGGCATAGCCCACCGACACTTCGGACTTGTTGCCGGTCGTAAGCACGAGCGGCCCGAGCTTGTTGGAGATCGCCATGAGCAGCGTGCCCCGCGTGCGCGACTGAAGGTTCTCGGCCGTGAAGTCCGCCGGCGGGCCTCCGAGCACCTCTTCCAGGCATTTGCTCAGCCCCTCCACGCCCGCATGGATCGGCACGGTGTCGTAGCGCACGCCGAGCGCGTCCGCGACCGCTTTCGCGTCGTTCAGGCTTTCCTGGCTCGTGTACGAATATGGAAGCATCACACAGTGCACCCGGTCCGCGCCGAGCGCATCCACGGCCATCGCCGCACAGAGCGCCGAGTCGATCCCGCCGGACAGCCCGAGCACGACGCCGGGAAAGCCATTCTTGTTGATATAGTCCCGCAAGCCAGTGACACAGGCGAGATAGTTCGCGGCGTCCCCCTCGTCGACCGTCGCCAGCGGACCCGGCAGACAGTGCCAGCGTCCGCCTTCGCGATGCCACTCGGTGATCGCGAGCGCGATTTCCCAGGACGGCAACTGCACCGCGAGTTCCTCGTCCGCGTTGAGCACGAACGAGGCGCCGTCGAACACCAACTCGTCCTGACCGCCGACCTGGTTGACGTAGACGAGCGGACGCCGCGTCTCGGCCACGCGCGTCTCCGCCACGCCGTAACGGGTTTCCTGCTTGCCCATCCAGTAAGGCGAGCCGTTCGGCACGATCAGGATGTCGGCCCCCGCCTGGGCCAGGGCCTCACAGACCTCCTCCGCCCAGATGTCCTCGCAGATGGGCACGCCGAGCTTGAGCCCGCGGAACGGGATCGGTGCCGGTATCGGCCCCGGCGCGAAGACGCGCTTCTCGTCGAACACGCCGTAGTTCGGCAGGTTATTCTTGTAGCGCACCGCCCCGATGCGGCCATGCTCGAGCAGCGCCACGGCGTTGTAGACGAAGGGCGGCTCGCCCCAGGGGAGCCCCATGAGGATGGCGGGGCCGCCATCCGAGGTGTCCCGGGCCAGTGCCTCACAGGCCTCTCGCGCCGCCCGCTGCAGTGCCGGTTTCAGGACTAAGTCCTCGAGCGGATAGCCGGTCAGATAGAGCTCGGTGAAAACGATCAGGTCCGCGCCGGCCTCCCCGAGCGGTCCGCGCACCTTCCGGGCCTTCTCGAGATTGCTCTCGATGTCGCCCACGACCGGGTTGAGCTGCGCGAGCGCCAGGTTGAAGGAGTTCCTCACCGACTCTGCCATGACTGGAGCTTAGTCCGAAAGCCGTTGGTCATGGCC
Organism: uncultured Methyloceanibacter sp.; assembly: GCA_964447575.1. GTDB lineage: Bacteria > Pseudomonadota > Alphaproteobacteria > Rhizobiales > Methyloligellaceae > Methyloceanibacter. Next base: position 342 of record CAYUTT010000225.1, on the reverse strand, counting down.
GGGCTTGTCCCAGCCATCCACGTATAGAAGCACGTGGCCGCCCGGCACGAGCCGGCATGACGAGCCTGTAACCACCGCGGGGCCTATTCGCCGGCAGCGATCGAGATTTCGGGCAGCCGCCGCCCGTCCCGCTCCCGCTTCAACCGCTCGGCCACGATGAAGGCAAGCTCGATCGACTGGTCGGCATTGAGCCGGGGGTCGCAATGCGTGTGGTAGCGATCCGACAGGTCCGTCTCGGTGACGGCCTTGGCCCCACCCACGCATTCGGTCACGTTCTGCCCGGTCATCTCCACATGGATGCCGCCGGCATGCGTACCTTCGCTGCGGTGGATGTCGAAAAAC
>CAYUTT010000224.1:0-4026 GCA_964447575.1 uncultured Methyloceanibacter sp. | reverse complement strand
GTGCTGCAAGGCGTGAAGGCGCAAGGCGAGGCGGCCCTCGAAAGCTTCAAAGCCTGCGCTGCGGCGGCGGGAGTCCGCGGCGAGGGGCGCCTGATGCAAGGCATGAGCGAGGAGTTTCCGCACGATCTTGCCGCGTTTGCCCGCCTGGTCGATCTGACCGTCCTGGGTCAACCGCGCGATGGCGACCCTCTCATCGGACAATACGCGCTGGTCGAGCGCTGCCTGTTCGCCTCGGGACGACCGGTGATGATCGTGCCGGCGAACTCGGCCGAGGTCACGCTCAAGGGGACCATCGTCGCCGCCTGGGACGGAAGCGCCGAGGCCGCGCGCGCCTTCAACGACGCGCTCACCTTCCTCAAGCCGGCGCGGCGGGTCGTGCTGCTGGTGGGCATCCTGGACGACACAGGCGAGAGAGCCGAGCCGCCCACGGAGGATATGGTGGCGCATCTGACGCGGCACGGCGTCAGCGTGGAGGTGGCGCGGGTGCCGGCGAGCGAAGGCGATATCGGGCGTCTCCTGCTCTCGCAGGCGAAGTCGTTGCAGGCCGATATGGTCGTGATGGGCGCCTTCCATCATTCCCGCTGGCGGGAGTTCATTCTGGGCGGCGTCACGCTCACCATGCTCGAAGAAGCGACGATCCCGCTCTTCATGGCGCATTGAGGGCGGGCCATGACGGTGCATCTGGTGAAGCTCTGCGTCGGCGTCGAGACCGTGGGGGATTTGAGACACTGGCAGGTGGAGCGTCTGCGGATGCTCGCCCGCGTCGGCACGGCGCCTGAGCTTTGTCACCGAACCATGCAGACGCCCCGCCGCCGGGACGAGGTCCTCGATGGCGGATCGCTCTATTGGGTGATCAAGGGTTTCGTACTGGTGCGGCAGCGGATCGTCGATCTCAAGCCCGCCGCCAAGGACGACGGTACGGCGTGCTGCGGCATCGTGCTCGATCCGGAACTGGTGACGACGCGGCCGCAGCCGCGCCGTGCCTTCCAGGGCTGGCGCTATCTCGAGGCGGCCGACGCGCCGGCAGACGCGCCCATGCTGGCGGAGGCAGATGACACCATGCCGCCCGGCATGCGTGAGGAACTGCGCGAGCTGCGCCTGATCGACTGGTGAGGCTTAGCCCTCTGACGGCACGGGGACATTGTCGATCAGCCGGGTCTTGCCGAGATGGGCGGCTCCCAGCACCCGCGCCGCCTTCACCGGCCCGTGCAGCGGCTTCAGCGTCTCGGGATCGCGCACCGCCACGTAGTCGACGCGGAAGCCGGCGGCTTCGAGCTTGAAGCGTCCCGCCTCGGCAGCATCGTCCGCGCCGCGTCCCCCTGCCAGATCCGCGGCGGCTTGCCGGATGGTCGCGTAAAGCCCCGGCGCTATCTCGCGCTCGCGCGGCGAGAGATAGGCGTTGCGGGAGGAGAGCGCGAGTCCGTCCGCCTCGCGTACGATGGGGGCACCCACAATTTCGATGGGAATGTTCAGGTCGCGGACGAGATGCCTGATCACGAGGAGCTGCTGATAGTCCTTCTCGCCGAAGATCGCCTTGTCCGGGGCGCATTGCAGGAGAAGCTTGGCGACTACCGTGGCGACGCCATCGAAATGGTTGGGACGGGCCGCCCCGCAAAGATCCTCGGTGAGGTCCCCGACGCTCACCTTGGTGGAAAAGCCCGGCGGGTACATCTCGGCGCCGTTGGGGGCGTAGAGAATGTCGCTGCCAGCAGCGGCAAGGGCCGCGGCGTCGCCGGCCTCGTCGCGGGGATAGGCATGGAAATCCTCGCGCGGGCCGAATTGCAGCGGGTTGACGAACAAGGACGTAACCACGCGGTCCGCTACGGTCTTCGCGAGCGTCACCAAGGAGAGATGGCCTGCGTGAATGGCACCCATGGTCGGCACCAGCGCAACCGTTTCGCCGGCCTCGCGCCAGGTCGCGATCCGCGTCCGCACGTCGCGGACCGTTCTGGTGGTATCAATGGCGCGCGTCATGCCTCCTCCTTGAGGTTCGGACGATAGCAGCGAATCCCGCATGGCGTCAGTCGAGCGAAAGCCGCAGGGGCGTGCGCTGAGGCGGGCCGTCCCCCACGTGGCATTGTCCCCGGCCGATTTAGGGTCCATCTATAGCCAGGACACTAGGTTATGCCCTGTACTTTGAGCACTATGACAGGGCCCAGAAGATTTGAGCCTAAGCATGGCAGACCCCAAGGCCCCAGCGAAGACGACGAGCGGCGAGATTGCCCGCGAGAGCTCCTCGGGCGCCGAGGTGGATGCGTTCCTGAAGCAGGTGCGGAGCCTTCAGCCTGCGGCCTCCGGGCGCGGCCGACTGATCTTTGCCATGGATGCGACCATGAGCCGGCAGCCGTCCTGGGATCTTGCGCTTCAGCTTCAGGGCGACATGTTCCGCGCGGTGAAGGAAGTCGGCGGCCTCGACGTGCAGCTCGTCTATTTCCGCGGCTTCAACGAGTGTCAGGCGAGCCGCTGGGTGGGCGATCCCGACGCCCTGGCCCGGTTGATGCGTCAGGTCCATTGCGAGGGCGGCCATACTCAGATTCGCAAGGTGCTGTCCCATGCGCGTCAGGAGACCGGAAAGCGGAAGGTCAACGCCCTCGTCTATGTCGGCGACTGCATGGAGGAAGACATCGACGAGCTGAGCCAGCTCGCGGGAGAGCTTGGGCTGATCGGGGTGCCCGTCTTCGTGTTTCAGGAGGGCCATGAGCCTCGCGCGACGCGCGCCTTCCAGGAGATCGCCCGGCTCTCGCGCGGCGCTTATTGCCGGTTCGACGCGGGCTCGGCGCGCCAATTGCGCGAGCTCCTGACCGCGGTGGCCGTCTATGCCACGGGCGGGCGCAAGGCGCTCGAGACATCGAAAAGCGGCGCGGCTTTGCGGCTCCTCCAGCAGCTCGGGTAACGGGCTCCTCTCATGGTCTATTTCCTCGCCGGCTGTGCGGCCCTCGTCTTATTGATCCTCGCCGCGCGGCTCCTGGCCCATGTCGATCCGCGCAAGCTCGCCTTGGTCCTGAAGAAGGCGGGCGGCGCCGCGTTGCTCGCCATCGCCGGCTTCCTGGCGATTCGCGGTGCTCTTCCCATCGCCATCCCCTTGGCCGTCTTCGGCTTTGCGCTCGTGAGCGGCGGGCGGGGGATGGGACTCGGCGGCGTGTTCGGCCCGTCGCAGAAATCGGCGGGGCAGACCTCCCGCGTGGGCACGGAACGGCTGGAAATGGAGCTCGACCATGACAGTGGCTACATGGACGGCACCTGCCTGACGGGCCGCTTTGCCGGCCGGAGCCTGTCCTCCCTGAGCGATCGGGAGGCGATCGAGCTTTACGAGGCGTTCGTGGCCGACGGCATGAAGGAGGCGGCGTTGCTCGAGGCCTATCTCGATTGGCGCGTAGCCGGGTGGCGCGACACGGCGGCGGAGGACGACAGCACGCGTGCCGAGCAGGGCCGTGAGCGCCCCGGGGCGAGCCGCATGAGTCACGAAGAGGCGCGGGCCGTGCTGGAAGTGGGGCCCAACGCGACCGAAGAGGACATCCGGCAGGCGCATCGCCGGCTGATGATGAAGCTGCATCCCGATCATGGGGGCTCGACCTATCTCGCTGCCCGAATCAACGAGGCGAAGGAAGTCCTGCTCGGAGGCTAGGCGCCGCTTACTCGGCCTGCATGGCGATGCAGTCCACCGCGATGCGCTTCAGCTCGGCACAGGTGGATTGGGCCGCGTCCTTCGAGAACCCCGCAAACCGGGCGCGGTACCACTCGGTGTCGCCCTTCATGAAAGTCGCGGTGAAAGGAAGATGCCCGTCCAGGAGCTTGGTCGCGCGCTGTTTCACCATGCCGAGCCGATTTCGCGCGTCGTCCTCCGAGGTGAAGGCGCCGACCTGGACGTGGTAGGTGCCCGCGTAGCGCATGCCGGCGCCTGCGCTCGATGCCGGACGGCTCGGCGTAACGCTCGCTTGCATCGTATCGCCAGGGCCGCTGATGTCGCCTTCCTCGGTCACAGGTGCCGGGCGCGAGGCTGGCGGAGTTGGCGGGGCTGGGGGAGTC
>CAYUTT010000223.1:0-4036 GCA_964447575.1 uncultured Methyloceanibacter sp. | reverse complement strand
GCCCATATGGCCTCAAGCACCCCGAAAGGCCAGGAAGGGCCGTTGCTGGCGACCGTTGCCAATGCGCGCAAAAGCTGGTCTTTCCCGAGGACACGCTTCCGTCCCGCGCCCCAATCCTATGGCTCGACAAAATCTCGAAAAGCATCAGGTCTGGTTATATCTCGTCGCGATCCTGGCGGGGCTTGGGATCGGAAGCACCGCGCCCATGCTGGCGCCGCTCCTTGAAACCCTGCTTTGGCCGATCCTGGGTCTTCTGCTTTTCACGACGTTTACGCAGGTGGCGCTGACGCAACTCCCGGAGGCCTTCCGCGACGGCCGCTTCATGAGCGCCACTCTCCTCGGCAACTTCGTCGTGCTGCCTGTTGCCGTATGGGGACTCACCGTCCTGCTGCCAGATCAACCTGCGATCCGCCTCGGCGTGCTGCTCGTGCTCCTCGTGCCCTGCACAGACTGGTTCATCACCTTCGTGCAACTCGGCCGCGGGGACACACATCGGGCGATTGCCGTCACACCGATAAATCTGCTCGTCCAAATCGCACTGCTGCCGCTCTATCTGTGGCTCTTCATGGGCGACACCTTCATCGAGCTCCTCGCGGCGGACCGGATTGCAACGGTCTTCGTAACGCTGATCGTGCTGCCGTTGCTGGCGGCGTGGCTGGGGCGGAGCGCCGGCCGGAGCGGGAGGCATTCGTTGCAAAGCTGGGCTGGCTGCCTGTGCCTCTGCTGACCGTCGTCGTGTTCCTGATCGCGGCTTCCCAGGTCAACGCCGTTCTCGACGCCCTGCCCGTGCTCGGCCATGTCCTGGGTGTGTTCATCGGCTTTCTCGTTATCGCGGCTCTTATCGGCGTTGGAATTGCCCGCCTGTTCGATCTGCCCCCCGCCGCCGCCCGCACTCTCGTCTTCAGTCTCGGCACGCGGAATTCGTTCGTCGTTCTGCCCTTGGCGCTGGCGCTCGCCCCTTCGTGGCAAACAGCCGTTGTGGTGATCGTCTTCCATTCGCTGGTCGAGCTGTTCGGCATGGTTGCCTATTTATGGGCCGTGCCGCGGTTTCTCGCTCCTGAGACAGGGCTGGCCAATAGCCGCGGCCTGTCATGAGTGCGCGGGCCTAGTCGGCAGGCAATCTCGGGGGATGGCCGACCGGATCGAGGTCTTGCAGCTCCCTCTCCAGGCGGTCGGCCTGGCGGCGCCAGTCCCGGGCCTCACGCGCTTCCTCGCGCGCGGTCCGGCGCCATTTGCGCTGATTAAGCCAGGAGGCCATGCCGCCCACCAGGAGGCCCAGCGCAAACGCACCGAGCAGGAACAGGAAGAACGGGGCCTCAAGCGTGAGATTGGGCTCGGTACCGCCGAAAGGATCGAGGATCAGGGTGGCCGGTGCGCGGTTGACCACGGCGAGCGCGATCAGCACGACGCCGAGCGGCACGACCACGAGTGCGAGGATGAGCTTACGCCACACGGCTGCTCCTTGGGCGGCAGAGGCGCGGCCTCTAGGATCCCCTCGGGCTGCCATCGGGGTTCAAGCGCTCGCGCAGTTCCTTGCCGGTCTTGAAGAAGGGCACGTATTTGTCCTCGACAAAGACCGTGTCGCCGGTTCGCGGATTGCGGCCCTGGCGCGCCGCCCGGTGCTTCACCGTGAAGGCGCCGAAGCCGCGTAGCTCTACGCGATCGCCTCGGGCGAGCGCGCTCGTGATCTCATCGAGCACGATGTTGATGATACGCTCAACATCGCGATGGAAGAGATGCGGATTGGCGGCCGCCACCCGCTGAATCAGCTCAGATTTGATCATGATACGCCCCACCAGGCCGCAGCATTCGCTGCCGCTGGCCCATGCCCCCCGCTAGTTGGATGCAGGGTGCCAAACCGAGACAAGACCGTCAAGCTTGAGCGTTGCCGTAGCCTCGCCCAGAAGAGCGGCAATTTTACTACCGGAAAGGCCGAATATCTGGGCTGCGGAGTCGAAGAACCAGCCCAGCAAGCTGCTCGATTCCTCCTTCGGCTTCCATTCGACGACCTTCAAGCCCACCGGAACGTCGCGTTCCTTACTTAGCCAGCGGAGCGCCTCGCGCTCGTCGCCGATCTGATCGACGAGTTTCAGCTTCACGGCCTGGCGGCCCGAGTAGATACGGCCATCGGTGAGCCCGGGCACGGCCCCAGGCTCGATCTTGCGGCGTTCCTCCACGAGATCGACGAACCAGACCTTGGCGTCGTCAACCATCTCCGCGGTCATCTCGCGCGTCCGCTCGTCGGTCGGCTCGAACGGGCTCGGCACGGCCTTCAAGGGACCGCTCTTCACCTCCTCGACCGCGATGCCGAGGGTCTTCAGAAGCTCGGTGACATTGGCCCACTGGAAGATCACACCGACGGAGCCGGTAATGGTGTTGCCGTAGACGAAGATGCGGTCGGTGGCGAGCGCCACGATATAGGCCGCGGAGGTCGCCAGGGTGCCGCAGGTCGCCACAACGGGCTTCCGCGCGGCGAGCTGCCGTATGGCGTCGTACATGGCTTCGCCGCCGGTCGTGGTGCCGCCAGGGCTGTTGATGTCGAGGATGACCGCCCGGACCTGCGGCGCCTTGCTCACCCTGTCGATCAGCTCGAGCATCTTCCGGTCGTCGGTGATAACGCCGCCGATGGAGATGCGCGCGACATGGGGCAGGATCCCGGCTGAGCCTGCCGTCTGCCGGTCACCCAGGAAAACCACACCGAGAAACAGGAGCCCAAGCACCACCGCGGCGATGCGCCAGACGGTGACCCGCCGCTTGAGGCGGCGGCGCTCGATCACACTTTCGGCGTCGAGGGCCATGGATCACTCAAGTTCTGCGGACACGCGCCCGCTATGGTGGAAGTCGCACGGACTCGCGACCGTCGGCTCATTCCTCGGAAGCGGCTTCGGACTCCGCCTTGCCTTTCGTGGCGCGCTTGCGCTTGGGCTTGGCGGCAGGTTCCTCGTCGCTTACGTCGCTCTCCTCGCTTTCCTCGCTCTCCCCGCCCTTGGCCTTGCTCAAGGCCGCGCCGAGAATATCGCCGAGCGAAGCGCCGGAGTCCGTCGAGCCGTATTGGGCCACGGCCTCCTTCTCCTCGGCGATCTCCAGCGCCTTGATCGAGGCGGAGATCTTGCGCGTCTTGGAGTCGACCTGGGTCACCACGGCATCGAACTTCTCGCCGACGCCGAAGCGGTCGGGTCGCTGCTCGGACCGGTCGCGCGACAGATCGGAGCGACGGATGAAGGTGGTGAGATCGTGGTCGAGGAGCTTGGCTTCGATGCCGTTATCCTTGACCGCCGTGACCTCGCAAGTGACGCGCATGCCCTTCTTGAGCTTGGCCGACTGCGCGCCGCCCTCGAACGGGTCGGGCGTGAGTTGCTTGATGCCGAGGCTGATGCGCTCTTTCTCGGAATCGGCCTCGAGCACGACAGCCTTGACCGTATCGCCCTTCTTGAACTCCTTGAGGGCGTCCTCCCCGGACTTGGACCAATCGAGATCGGATAGGTGCACCATGCCATCGATGCCGCCGTCGAGACCGACGAACAGGCCGAACTCGGTGATGTTGCGGATCTGGCCCTCGATTACGGCCCCGGGCTCGTGGCCCGCCGCAAACGCAATCCAGGGATTCTCCTGGGTCTGCTTCAGGCCAAGCGAAATGCGGCGCTTGTCGGGATCGACCTCGAGCACCTGCACCTCGACCTCCTGGCTGGTGGAGATGATCTTCCCCGGATGAATGTTCTTTTTCGTCCAGCTCATCTCGGAGACGTGGATCAACCCCTCGACGCCCGGCTCGAGTTCGACGAATGCACCGTAGTCAGTGATGTTGGTGACGGTGCCCGTGAACCGCGCGTCCACCGGGTACTTGGCGGCGATGCCTTCCCACGGATCGGATTCAAGCTGCTTGATGCCGAGGCTGATGCGCTGGGTTTCAGGATTGATGCGGATGATCTGAACCTTCACCGTGTCGCCGACATTCACGATCTCGCTCGGATGGTTGACGCGCCGCCATGCCATATCGGTGACGTGAAGGAGGCCGTCGATGCCGCCGAGGTCGATG
>CAYUTT010000222.1:0-4056 GCA_964447575.1 uncultured Methyloceanibacter sp. | reverse complement strand
TACCTGGGCAGAGCGGACATGCTCTGCCCAACCTTCTACGGCCGAGTCGTGCCATGAACGGACTCAAAAGGTGCTTTCTTGAAAACCGCTCTAGCGGGCTGGTCTAGGCCGATACCCCTGTGTATGAAGCAGCCAGCGCAGGACGCTTGCGGTGCCGATCGTATAGGCGGCGGCGATCACGACATTGAACAGCCGCGCGATGAAGACCGAGCCGCTGTCGCTTGGCAACGGCGCAAGACCGAGACCGAGCACGATCAGGAAGGTCACCAATCCGACCACATAGATCGGCGCCACATCGCCGCCTCGCGCAATCTTGGCGGCAAACAGGAGCCCGAACAACAGAGCGACCAGCAAAAGAAAGGCTGGCGAAGGGAACCATGTCACCAGCAGATATGCGGCGGTGGCGGCGAGACCGCCCACGACATTGCCCATGATAAACCCATAGGCCGCGCCGTGGCCGGCGATCACTGGCTGGCGCAGGATGGTGATTGCCGTCATGAGCACGATGACGCTGGCCGGCGATCCCGTGAACATGAACAACAACACGAGGCTCATGAGCACCGCCGCGTTCGCCAGTGCGGCGCCGACCGGCACCAGTTCTTCGGCCGGCGACCCGGCAACGTCGTTGACGTGTGGTCGCGCGGGGAAAAATGCGTAGGCGAGGAACACGAGAAGCACGGCGAGAATGCTGCCGGCGATCAGCGTATAGACGAGGCCATAGGCGAGCTCGATCGAACTCACCGACACCAACGGGACAATCGCGGTGGTGACGAGAAGGACATTTGCTACCGGCACGGCCTGCCCCCGCGCCAGCATTAGAAACGCGAGGAAGATGACAAGCCCGATCACGAGTATCAAAACGAAGGGCGTCTGCACGAAGGCCTGGGCAACGAGGACGCTGAACACGCAGCCCGCCGTCATCAGCACCACGAAGCCAAGGGCCTGCTTGAAACTGAGCGACCTGCTTCCGGTCAGAAGCTGAACAGCAAAGAGAGGCGGCAGGAATGGGAAATCCCAGCCCAGCACATATCCGAGCGTAAGCCCGGCCGCCGCGGCGAAGGCGACCCGGAAGGCGAACGCGTGTGCTTCGCGCGCAGTGTAGGCCTCGGTTGGCTCTGCGGCGGCGCTAACTGACATAGGTCAGGATCGCGACGAGACGCATCCACAGCGCTCCAATCGCGTTCACGATGGGATTGCCGGTCGCGTAGACGATGACGTTTACCTGCGAGCCATAGCGGACGCTGCCGGGGACAAAGTCCTTCCGGTTGGGCTCGATCTTTACGGCGAAGCGCTGCGGGGTGCGAACGAGCCCCATCGAGTCAGTGATCTTCGGCAAGCCGGTGTCGGGATCGATCGATCCTTGCGACACGCCCCAACCGACACTCTTCACTTTGGCAGCGTAGACACGCCCAGGGAGAGTGTCGAGCACGAGCCCCACCGGATCGCCAGGCTCTATATTTCCCAGGCTGTTCTCGCGGAAGTTGGCGTCGATCCAGACGTCGCGGGTATCGATGAATGTGAGGGCCGCCTGACCCACGGCAACGAACTCGCCGTCGATAAGCTGCAAGTTCGTGATGACGCCATCGGCGGGGGCCACGACGGTCGTATGGACAAGATCAAGTTTGGCCTGCTCGACGGAGGCCAAGGCTTCTTGAAATTGCGGATTGTCGGTGCCTTGCGGCCCCAGCTCCTGACGGGCGCGCTCGACTTCGGCCTCGGCCTCGCGCACGTGAGCTTCGGCAACCTGGATTTCCTTGGTGGCCATATCTTCCCTGGCCTTGGCGTAGACTCCCTTTTCAACGAGTTGCAGAACGCGATTTGCCTGGTCGCGCACATTGGACAGCTTGGCTTGAGCTTCGATCAAACGCTCTTGTGCCGAGGTGACGGCGGCCGTACTGGCGCCAATCGTCTGGCCAACACTTGCCAGCCGCGCCTCGGACTGTTTCAGCGCAATCTCGTAGGGTTGCGGGTCGATACGAAACAGCGTCTCGCCGGCCTTGACCCTTTGATTGTCCGTGACCGGCACCTCCAAGACGCGCCCGGCCACTTCGGGCGCCATACGCACGACGAACGCGTGAACCGTCGCTTGCGAGGTGTAAGGGGTCAGGCGGTCGGCGAGGATCGAGTAGAGGAACAGCACGACGATCGCGGCGAGAACAATCAGCGTCCAGCGTCTGACCGGATCGCGCGGGGTCTCAGTCTTGGCGGCCATAGATGTTTCCCTTGGTAGCGGTTCCCGTTTCGCCTAATGCCCGGCGCTGGGAGCCTCTAAGATCCCGAGCATGCCTAGTCCGTGGACCGCCAGTTGCACGGCGACCGCGGTCAACAGGATTCCGAACACGACCTCGGAGATGACCAGACTGGTGGGGCTAAGCCGCTTCGCGACCTTGTCGATATTGGCGAAGAGCGCATAGTCGAGCGCGCCAATCAGCAGAACTAGCCCCACGACAAGCGCCGCGCTCGCGACCGAAACCACCGCCGCGGACGCGATGATCAAAATGGTGATGCCGACCGGATTGAGGAGATAAGGCACCGCGAGCGGATAGATCGCAATCCGTTTCGGATCCTCCAGAGCCTCCACCTCATCGACGATCTTCTTGCCCGGTCCGTGCACCATGTCGATGGCGAGGGTCGCAAGGATGATCGCGCCGCCGACCGCGACCGCGCCTTCGGTGATATGGAGGAGGCGCATAAGAAAGGCCCCGAAGGCAAACAGGATGAGCGCGGTGACGACGGCGACCACGACCATCTGCCGGCCGACGGCCCGCTGCGTCGCGGCATCGAAGTTCTTCGTCTTTTCGAGGAAAGGCACGAGCGCGATCTTGGGCCCCATGCCGATGAGCAGGAGCAGAAGCAGCTTGGCCACGAGTCCGACGCTAATTACCGAGAAATCCATTCGACCGCTCCAGTCTCGCCAACAATCGGCATTTACCGCATTGTAGCGCGGTCGGGGAATTCTCTCAGGTGGTCGCCAGTTTATTGGGTGGTCGAGCCCATGGCAATAAAGCACGCAAGGGGTTCGGCGAGCGACCGTTAATGTCCGTTCGGGGTCAAACTCGGCTGAAGCGTCGCGTCAGCATTGAGTCCGCTTCACGCCGAGGAGCAGACTATTGCCCTGAGGGGCAGAAGGGGTCTTTCAGTGTCGTAAGGCGGATCGGCAATTTGGCCCAAGAAGGGCGCGAGGCCATTCCGGCCGGCTCCTGGGCTCTCTATTTGCTCAGCGGAGCCCAGACGTCAAATGGGTCGCCAGTGCGATCCAGCAGTGAGGGATCATCGTTCTCGGGCTTGTTCACGCGCGTCGAGATCGGCCACATCGTCATCGGCTCTGACGGATAAGTGATCAGGAGATCATGCGGGTCTGGTTCGGGACCGAGCCAGCGGTCGTAGTTTGTGGGCTCTAGGATCGCGGGCATGCGATTATGGATTCGCCTCACTAGCGCGCTCGACGGCACCGTGATGATAGCAAAGGTGCGCTCCCACTCGCCTGTACTCGGATTGCGCCAATTCTCCCATATGCCAGCAAGACCAAAGGGAGAGCCATCCTTCATGGCAATGGCACAGGGCTGCTTAGCCCGGGCGCCCTTGGGAATCACCATGTCTTGATAGTTGACCGTGCTGGCGTTGCCCTTAGTCCAGCCTTAGCCTCGGAACGGTTGTGACGAAGACCGTCGGACCCGACAGGACGTAAGCCGCTCTCATCACACCCAGCCAAGTAAGTTTGGTAGAGCGTACCGCCCCGAACCGTTGATCCTTCCTGGCGCTCGACGCAGAAATTACCCCACAGTGCAGTGTTCATGTCATCGCCATGTTCGGCGGTCCGTCACCTCTTCCGGGGATCGTCGCCGACTAGCTTGGCAAAGGTCCGGAGTGGTTTGGTAAAGGCGAACCGGTGCGCAGGGCCATGAACCGGTTCCTGTTGCCTTTGGTGGGCAAGGCAGCAGTGTGTTACCTTGTGCGTTACCTATGAGCCACGCTGGTCTAAACTGCCGGATCTAACATATTGATTTGTTGGTGGGCGCACAAGGACTCGAACCTTGGACCCGCTGATTAAGAGTC
>CAYUTT010000221.1:0-4065 GCA_964447575.1 uncultured Methyloceanibacter sp. | reverse complement strand
CCCACCATCGCCCTCGTCGTCGCCATGGGGGAGAACCGCGCCATCGGCCGCGGCGGCGACCTGCCTTGGCGCCTGCGCTCGGACATGCGCTATTTCCGCAAGATCACCATGGGCAAGCCCGTGATCATGGGCCGGCGAACCTTCAAGTCGCTGCCGCGCGTGCTCGACGGGCGCCTCAACATCGTGCTCACCCGCGACCGCTTGTTCGCTGTCCCCGGCGCGGTCATGGCCTACAGCCTCGAGGAGGGGCTCGAGGCCGCCCGTGCGGATGCGGCCCGGTCCGGCGCAGAGGAAATCATGATCATCGGGGGCGAGGACGTGTTCCGCGAGGTCTTGCCGCGCGCGGACCGCATCTACCTCACCGAGGTCCATGCCACCCCTCATGCGGACACCTGGTTCCCGAGGCTGGAGGAGAGCGAGTGGATTGAGGTGTTCCGCGAGCGGCACGAAGCCGGCCCCAAGGACGATCACGATTTCAGCCTCGTCGTGCTTGAGCGTGTCCGGCAGCGTTCATAGTCCGGGGGAGGCCGCATTGCGCCGCATAGGCGACTAGCCTATAACGCCCATGACTCTTGTCGCGGTTCCGCCTTTTTGGTGCGCCTATCTCCCTGCGCTGGGCGCTTCGCAAAAAGCGGGTTGTCGCGATCCCCATTCGAAATCAGGACCAAAATCGATATGCCTTGGAGCAATCAAAGCGGAGGTGGCGGCGGCTGGAAGGGCGGCGGCAATGGCGGGCCATGGGGCCCTCGGCCCGGCGGCCCGGGCCAGCAGCCCGATCTTGAGGAAATTTTGCGCCGGAGCCAGGACCGCCTGCGCCAGGCGATGCCCGGCGGCCGCATGGGTGGCCCCTTCATGGTGCTCATCGCCGCGGTTCTGGCCGTGGTGATCGGCTTCTTCGGCTTCACGGTACGGGTCAACACCGACGAGGTCGGCATCGTGCTTCGCTTCGGCGAGTATGTGCGTCAGCTTCCGCCGGGCCTGAATTTCCGCCTGCCATATCCCATCGAGCAGGTCGAGCTGCCCAAGGTCACGCGCATCAATCGTATTGAGATCGGCATGCGCGGCTCCGCCGACGTGCGCGACGCAAGCACCGTGGTCCGCGACGTGCCGGAGGAGAGCCTGATGCTCACCGGCGACGAGAATATCGTCGACATCGACTTCGTCGTGTTCTGGCAGATCAACGACGCGCCGGACTTTCTGTTCAATATCCAGTACCCGGAGGGCACGGTGAAGGCCGTGGCCGAGAGTGCCATGCGCGAGATCGTCGGCCAAAGCGACATCGAGCCTATCCTCACCGCGGCCCGTGCCGAAACGGAGACCAAGGTGCAGGCGCTCATCCAGCGCATCCTCGACGGCTACGGCGCGGGCATCCTCATTCGCCAGGTTCAGCTTCAGAAGGTCGACCCGCCCGCGCAGGTCATCGACGCCTTCCGCGACGTGCAAGCCGCGCGCGCTGACCAGGAGCGTTTGCAGAACGAGGCGCAGACCTATGCCAACCGCGTCATTCCGGAAGCCCGCGGTGAAGCCGAACGCATCCTCCAGAACGCACAAGGCTACCGCGACCGGGTGATCGCCGAGGCAAAAGGTCAGGCGGCGCGCTTCGAGGATGTGCTCGACGAATATCAGAAGGCGCCCGACGTCACGCGCAGGCGCATCTTCATCGAGACCATGCAGGAGGTGTTGTCCAACACCGACAAGATCATCATCGACGAGAAGAGCGGCGGCGTCGTGCCGTATCTGCCACTCTCGGAATTGCAAAGGCGCGCGCCGGCCCCGGTACCGGCGCAAGGTCCCGCTCAGGAAGGAGGGCAGCAGTAATGAACCGCACCGCCCTCTCTGTCGTCCTGTTCCTGATAGGTCTCGCCGCAGTCAGCGCTTACCTGTCGCTGTACACGGTTCATCAAACGCAACAGGCGCTCGTGCTCGAGTTCGGCAAGCCCAAGCGGCTCGTGACCGACCCCGGCCTCAGATACAAGATCCCGTTCATCCAGAACGTGGTCTATTTCGACAAGCGTCTGCTCGACCTCGACTCGGCGCCGCAGGAGGTGATCGCCTCCGACCAGAAACGCCTCGTGGTCGACGCGTTCGCCCGCTGGCGCATTACCGATCCGCTCCTGTTCTACCAGACCGTGTTCGACGAGCGTGGCGCGCGGTCGCGGCTAGGCGCCTTCCTCGAAGCGTCGCTCCGGCGCGTGCTCGGCTCCTCGAACTTCGAGGCCGTCGTACGCGACGAACGCAACGCGCTGATGGCGAAGATCACCAATCAGATGAATACCGAAGCCCAGGGGCTCGGCGTCACCGTCCTCGATGTCCGCATCAAGCGCGCCGATCTGCCCGAGGCCAACAGCCTCGCCATCTATCGGCGCATGCAGACCGAGCGGCAACGGCAGGCGGCCGAGATTCGCGCCCAAGGTGAGGAGGCCTCGCGGCGCATCCGCGCCACCGCCGATCGCCAGGTGACGGTGCTGAAGGCCGAGGCGACCGGAGAATCGGAGCGTATCCGTGGTGCGGGCGACGCCGAGAAGAACCGCGTCTTCGCCGCGGCGTTCGGTAGGGACCCGGATTTCTTCGCGTTCTATCGCTCGATGCAGGCCTATGAGGGCGCGCTGAAGGCGGGCGACACGCGGATGCTGCTCAGCCCCGACTCGCAGTTCTTCCAGTATTTCAACGATGCGGGCGCCATGCCCGTGCCGGCGCCGGCAACGGCAACCCCGCCTGCGGCCGAAGCGCCTGAGCAGTCCGCACCCGCGGAACCGCCTGTGGCCCCGGTCGTGCCGGACGAGGACGAGACGGGCGAAACCCAGCAAGGCGCTGACGGCGAGAGCGTGGCTCCGGATCGCGAAGCCGCCGCGGGCGAGGACGAGTCCGGACCCGTCACGCCGCAGATCCCCTAGCCCCCGCTCGCGCGCGGAATGGACGATCTCGCCGTCGCCATCGGCCTTGTTCTCGTCATCGAGGGCTTGGTCTGGGCTCTCGTGCCGCGGCTTGGCCGTAAGCTGCTGGAAGCGACCGCGGACACCCCGGAGTCTTCCTTGCGCCTTGCCGGCACGTTGGCCGTCACCGCAGGCGTGCTCATTGTCTGGCTGGTGCGCGGCTAGCCATGACCGGTGCGGACAGGGGCGTGACTGTTTCCTGCTCGACCGTTCCGATTTTCGCTAGAATGGCGCCCGCGCCGGCCATGGCGGGCGCGGAACGCGGGAGTGCTTGATCGATGCCACAGGGAGAACGCCACGCAGCACCGTGCAAGGCGCCTCGGGGTTGGGCTTGGGTCCTTTGCGCCTGCCTTGTGCTGCTCGCCGCGGCCCCCGGCCTTGCCCAGGGCCCGGCCTCCGTGGCGGACGTGGCGGAGGGCCTGCAGGACGCGGTCGTGAACATCTCGACCACCCAGACCCTGCGCGGCACCGGTGAGCCGGGCCCGAGCCGGAAAGGTCCGAAAGGCTCGCCCTTCGAGGAGTTCTTCAACGACTTCTTCGACGAGGAGGGGCCGGACGGCATGCCCCGCAAGGTGAGTTCGCTCGGCTCGGGATTTGTCATCGATCCGTCCGGGCTGATCGTCACCAACAATCACGTGATCGAAGGCGCCGACGAGATCATCATCAACTTCGTCGACGGCTCCAAGCTCAAGGTGACCAAGATCCTTGGTCACGATCTCAAGACCGATCTCGCGCTGCTCAAGGTCGAACCCAAGGAGCCCCTGAAGCACGTCTCGTTCGGCGATTCCGCCAAGCTGCGTGTCGGCGATTGGGTCATGGCCATCGGCAACCCGTTCGGGCTGGGCGGCAGCGTCACGGTCGGCATCGTTTCGGCCACCAAGCGCGATATCAATGCCGGGCCCTACGACGATTTCATCCAGACCGACGCCGCCATCAACCGGGGCAATTCCGGCGGCCCGCTGTTCAACATGAATGGCGAGGTCATTGGCGTGAACACCGCCATCATCTCGCCGACCGGCGGCTCGATCGGCATCGGCTTCGCCGTCCCCTCGAACACCGCCGTCCAGGTCTTGGACCAGCTCAAGCAATACGGCGAGACGCGGCGCGGCTGGCTCGGCGTCCACGTCCAGAA
>CAYUTT010000220.1:2189-4090 GCA_964447575.1 uncultured Methyloceanibacter sp. | reverse complement strand
CCGTCATCGAGCACGGCTCCCAGCGGCACCTGGACTTCCGGCTGGCGTGCCTGGCTTGCAAGCCGAATGGTTACCGTCGCGCCAAGCGGTGCTGCCGCGGCCTCACCGTCGAGCACATAACGGGCCTCATAGGTACGGGTCTGGGCATCGGCGGAGTTCGATAATTGCCGGAGATGTGCCGTATAACGACGTCCATCGCTTCCATACACGCTGGCCTCGGCCACCGAGCCGATCGCCGGCCGGATCGTTTCGGGAAGCGCGACCACCGCTTCGCGGGGGCCGGCCTGGGCGACCCGGACCACTGTCTGGCCGGCGGAGACGACCTGCCCCGGCTCGCCAAGCGTTTCAACCACCGTTCCATCCGCGTCCGCCAACAGGACCGCGTAGGTCGCCTCGTTCTCGGCGACCCGTGCCTCGGCGTCGGCGGCGGCAAGTTGTGCCTCGGCCGTATCCAACGCAGCCTTCGCCTGCTCGTAGCGCTGCCGTGGAACCCACCCACCGTCGAGCAAACTGGCGTATCGCCGTTCATCCGGTTCCGTCTGAACGACTATTGCACGCGCTGCGGCAACGGCGTTGCGCTTCGCCGTGAGCGCGAGGCGAAGGTCAGTCTCGTCGATCCGCATCAGCGGCTGACCGGCTTTGACCTCCTGACCGACGTCCACGAGCCGTTCCACGATCTTGCCCGGTACGCGAAAGCCGAGATTGCTCTGCACCCTCGCCCCGATGATGCCGGTGAAGCCGCGTTCGGATCCCCTCACCGGCGCTGCCGTCACCAATCTGACGATCGGCGGTTCCTGCCTCGGGTCGCTCACGGCAGAGGCTTCCTGCGTGGGAATGGCAAGGGTGGCGAATGCCGCCGCCCCTGACATCGCGATCAGGACGCCCCCCAGCACAATAGCGGGTCTCTTTTTCACGCTCGTCGCCTCATCTCAAAATAGATTGCGTTCGCCCTCTAGTTCGGCCCCGCGGACGCGAGCCTACGGGCAGCAGCAGGCAGGCTGCGGTCTGACGGCGGGTCAGTGCATTGGCGCATCGGCTCGCAGATGCACGTCGGTCTCGGACGAGACCGTCACCTCCTCGCCGGATCTCGAGAACGCGTAGAGCGAGTCCTGATGGCCCGGCATGGAAAAGGCCACGGAGTCGCCGTCGGCGAGGCCCATGACCACGCGCAGCGGATCGCCCCCGCCCTTCAGCGCGAAGGTTGCGGTAACCATCAGGAGGTCGCCGTCCACCGGGATGTAGTAGACCACCATGTCAAGGCGTCCCTCGTGTAGGCTGCCGCCTTCGATGGGGCGTCCGATGGTGACTTCCTCGGCAAACGCCGGCGTCGCCAGAAACAGCGCGGCCAAGAGCGATGCGCCCAGGGTCCTGCGGATCATCTCGTATCTCCTCTTTGATAGATTGCGTCCGACCTCTATATAGGATATAGATTTCGAACGCAATCTAAAAAAGGAGGTCGACGATGCGTGTCAATCGCATACAGGCGGCGGAAAACCGCCAAACCGTGATCAACGTGGCAAGTCGCCTTTTTCGGGAGCGCGGCTTTGATGGCATCGGCCTCAAGGATCTGATGCGGGGTGCCGGGCTGACCCAAGGCGCCTTTTACAAGCAGTTCGCGTCAAAGGACGACCTGGCGGCGCAGGCGTCCAGGCGGGCATTGGAGAGCGCCTTTCACCGATGGTCAGCCGCAGCCGCGGCCAATCCGCAGGACCCGCTTGGCGCGGTAATCGCGTTCTATCTCAGCATGGCGCATTGCGCGGAAAGGATGGACGGCTGCCCGATCGTTGCGCTCGGCTCGGATGCTGCCCGGCAGGGCGCCGACGTGAAGGCGTCATTCGAAGCCGGGATCAGGGAATACCTCGAGCTGCTCGGTCGTTGGGTTGGCGATGGCGATGGCGATG
>CAYUTT010000220.1:0-2089 GCA_964447575.1 uncultured Methyloceanibacter sp. | reverse complement strand
TGGCGATGGCGATGGCGATGAGCCCAGTGGCAAGGCCATGGCCATTCTCTCGACCATGGTCGGTGCGGTGGTTCTCTCGCGGGCGGTCAACGACGAGCGGCTGTCAAAGCAGTTCCTGCAAGCGGCCGCCAAGGGCGTGCTGATGGGGTTGTCTGCCGGCGATGCCCAGCAAGGACCGCGCCAATGACGATGGATTCTCCGACCGAGGCGCGCAGCGCAATTGTTTCAATCTCCGAGTTGGCGGGCTGCTCCGGGCTTGAGCTCGTTGCGAGGCTGGCGGACGGGAGCATCCGCCGCCCACCGATGGCGGAAACACTCCCTTTCACCTTGCTCCCTCCGGAGGAAGGCAAGGTCGGGCTCCTGGCCACCCCTGAGCCGCGCTTTTGCAACCTGACGAATACCGTCCACGGCGGCTGGATCATGACGATGCTCGACACCGTCATGGCGCTTGCCGCCCAAACGTCGCTTTCGCCTGGCGAAACCTGTCCGTCACATGAAACCACCGCCAAGTTTGTCCGCCCGATATTCATCGATTCCGGCGTAATGCATGTCATTGGCCATGTGGTCTCGCGCGGCCGGACCGTCATCACGCTGGAGGGCAGGATCGAGGACGCCCAAGGCAGGCTCCACGCGCACGGCACGTCGACATGCCTGGTCGTGAGCAGGAAGCCGTGATGTCCGCGCTTTCGATCGCGAACCCCGCGCCTTCCGAGCGCCACCTGACTGGGGGAATCCTGTCCCTGCTCGCCGGTCTGGCTGCGCTCGGCGCGCTCGCCACCAACATCATCCTTCCTGCCTTTCCGCGGATTGGCGCCGGCCTCGGCGTTTCTTCCCAGGAACTTGGCCTGACATTGAGCAGCTTCTTCGTTGCGTTCGCGCTCGGGCAGGTTCTGGCCGGACCGCTCTCCGACCGCTTCGGCCGCAAATGGCTGGTGCTGGGGGGCCTTACAGTCTTTGCCGCGGGCAGCGTCGTTTGTGCCTTCGCCGACACCTTGTCCTTCCTGGTCCTCGGCCGTGTCATCCAGGGGCTCGGGGCTTGCGCCGCCTCGGTCCTGTCGCGCGCCATCGCACGTGACCTGTTCGACGGCGAGGCGCTCGCACGGGCTCTGGCGCTGACCATGATTGCCGGGGCGGCTGCGCCGGGCTTTTCGCCTCTGCTCGGAAGTGCGCTTGACGGCCTGTTCGGTTGGCGGATCACCTTCCTTGTCGTTGCGGCATTTGGCGTGGTGCTCGCGCTGCATTATTCCAGGCGCGTCGGCGAAACGCATCCGGCGGACCGCAGGGCGTCCCTGGCGGCTTCGGCCGTGGCATCCGCCTATGGCCGCCTGACCGTCGATCCGCGCTTTCTCCTTCCCGCCCTTTCAGTGAGCCTTGTCATCGGTGGGCTTTACACCTTCTTCGCGGCGGCGCCCGCCGTCCTGATGAGCGAGCTGGGCCTTACCGCCTTTGAACTCGGATTGTCTTTCGCGACGACGGTTCTGATCGACGTTCGCAGTTTTGATGGCTTGGTAATTACACAGGTTTCGGTGGATGTTGCCTGATTGGCCCGTCGCGCTCCGATCAGGTCAGCTTCGCGCGCAGATACGAGCTGAGCGCATCGATCGCGGCTACCAGCGCCAGGATGATCAGGGTCAGGGTGGCCACCCGGCCGTACTCGAAACTGCGCATGTAGAGGGTGATGTAGAAGCCGATGCCACCTGCCCCCACCAGGCCCAGGATGGTGCCTTCGCGGACGTTCAGCTCGAACCGATAGAGGATGTAGGCCATAAACAGAGGAAAGACCTGGGGCAGCACCCCGAAGCGCAGGGCCTGCAGCCTGCTCGCGCCGGTCGCGAGCACGCCCTCCACCGGTTTGGGATCGATGGCTTCGATCGCCTCCGAGAAGAACTTGCCCAGCATGCCGGCGGAGTAGACCGCCGTCGCAAGGGTGCCGGCGAGCGGCCCAAGCCCGACCGCCGCCACGAAGAAGAGCGCGTAGAGGATCAGCGGAACGCTACGGATCCCGTTGAGCAGCGTGCGCACCACGCCCCGCACCGCATCGGACGGCTCTCCTTGCCTTCCAGTTACTGGAAGCTCCTATCTCTCATCT
>CAYUTT010000219.1:0-4100 GCA_964447575.1 uncultured Methyloceanibacter sp. | reverse complement strand
TTACGCGGCGGCGTGCTCCGCCTCTTCGTCCTGATGCTGCGTCGGACCGGAGTCGAGCCCCTTGGCGTCCTCGTCGCGGTCGACCAGCTCGATCACCGCCATGGGCGCCGAATCGCCGTAGCGGAAGCCTGCCTTCAGGACGCGCGTATAACCGCCCGGGCGGTCCGCGTAGCGGGGCCCCAGCGTCTCGAACAACTTCGACACCATGGCGTCGTCGCGGATGCGGGCGTAAGCGAGACGCCGCGCATGCAGATCGCCGCGCTTGGCGAGCGTGATCAGCCGGTCCGTGACGCGGCGAAGCTCCTTCGCCTTGGGCAGGGTCGTGGCGATCTGCTCGTGCTTGATCAGCGCGGTGGCCAAGCTTGCCAGGAGCGCGCTGCGATGAGTGGGCGTCCGGTTAAGCTTCCGGCCTGCTTTGCGATGACGCATTGTCTCCCTCCAGGGGACGAAATTCAGCGATCGGGCAATCAGGATGCTCTGACCACTGACTTCCGATCCCGATCCCTGCTGCTAATAGTGATCCTCGAAGCGCTTGGCCAGCTCTTCGATGTTCTCCGGCGGCCAATCCGGCACTTCCATGCCGAGATGCAGGCCCATGGCGGCGAGCACCTCCTTGATCTCGTTCAGCGACTTCCGGCCGAAATTCGGCGTACGCAGCATCTCGGCCTCGGTCTTCTGAATGAGATCGCCGATATAGACGATGTTGTCGTTCTTCAGACAGTTGGCCGAGCGCACCGACAGCTCGAGCTCGTCGACCTTCTTGAGCAGCGCCGCGTTGAACACGAGCTCGGGCTGCCGCTCGTAGGCCGTTTCCTTCTTGGGCTCCTCGAAGTTGACGAACACGGACAGCTGGTCCTGGACGATGCGGGCGGCGAGCGCCACGGTATCCTCCGGGCGCACGGAGCCGTCGGTCTCGATTTCCATGGTGAGCTTGTCGTAGTCGAGGATCTGGCCCTCGCGGGTGTTCTCCACGCGATAGGACACCTTGCGCACGGGGCTGAACAGCGAGTCCACCGGGATGAAACCGATCGGCGCATCGTCGGGACGGTTGCGCTCGGCCGGCACATAGCCCTTGCCCGTGGAGGATGTGAACTCCATGTGGATCGCGGCACCCTCGTCGAGGGTGCAGATCACATGCTCCGGGTTGAGGATTTCGATATCGGCGCCACCCTGAATGTCGCCTGCGGTCGCCACGCCTGGCCCTTCCTTCTGCAGCACCATGCGCTTGACGCCCTCGGAATGCTGGCGCAGCGCAATTTCCTTGATGTTGAGCACGATGTCGGTCACGTCCTCGCGCACGCCGGGGATCGACGAGAACTCGTGCAGCACGCCGTCGATATGCACCGACGTGATGGCCGCGCCCTGAAGCGAGGACAACAGCACGCGGCGCAGCGCATTGCCGAGCGTCAGGCCGAAGCCGCGCTCCAGCGGTTCGGCCACGACCATGGCGTAGCGGACCGGATCGCGGCCCGGCGAAATGTTGAGCTTGGTGGGCTTGATGAGATCTTGCCAGTTCTTTTGCAGCACCGGGTTAGCCCTTTCCTGATCGTTGAGCGGGGCCGCCGGCCCCAGCTTCCGAATATCCTCGTGCAACATTGTGCGGACAGCCTGCCTTTCGTTCATACGCGCCGGCGCTTACGCGGCCGGCAGCCATTGTGCGGGATCGGCGTCACGTCGCGAATCGAGATGATGTTGAAGCCCGAGGCCTGCAACGCGCGGAGCGCCGATTCGCGCCCCGAGCCCGGTCCGCGCACCTCGATTTCGAGATTCTTCATGCCGTGTTCCGCCGCCTTCTTGCCGGCGTCCTCCGCGGCCACCTGCGCCGCATAGGGCGTCGACTTGCGCGAGCCCTTGAAGCCCATGGCGCCCGCCGACGACCAGGAGATCGCGTTGCCCTGCGCGTCGGTGATGGTGATCATCGTGTTGTTGAAGCTCGCATGCACATGGGCGACGCCCGAAGTGATGTTCTTCTTTTCGCGGCGACGAACCCGCGTCTTGTCCTTGGCCATGCTCTATTCCCGCTATCCACGAATTGGCGCCACGAAAGCCCGAAAACGGAGCTTGGCCGCGCGCTGAGCCTGCTACTTCTTCTTTCCGGCGATCGGCTTCGCCGGGCCCTTGCGCGTGCGCGCGTTGGTATGGGTGCGCTGACCGTGCACCGGCAATCCACGACGATGACGTAAACCACGATAGCAGCCGAGGTCCATCAACCGCTTGATATTCATGGCGACCTCGCGCCGAAGATCGCCCTCGACCATATAGTCGTGGTCGATCACCTCGCGGATCTGGATGACCTCCGACTCGGTGAGCTGGCTCACCCGCCGCTCCGCCGGAATGGACACTTTGGCGCAGATCTGCTTGGCGAAGGTGTCGCCAATGCCGTGGATATAGGTCAACGCGACCTCGACCCTCTTGTTGGTTGGGATATTTACGCCTGCAATGCGGGCCACGTAGTCGCCTCCTCGCGCGCACGTGCTAACGTGCTGAAATTTAATCTGGATTTGCCCAGTTGGAACACAACGAGACCGACCGCGGACAGGCTCTACCCCCGGGATCGGTCAGCCATCAAGCAATGTGACGCCGTTATGTAGCGATTCCGCTTGACAAGGTCAACTGGCCGGATAGCCCCGCCCGCCTGAATCAAGCTTCACGCCCCTTCCAGCGCCTGGTCGATCTCCTTCTGTACCGCCTCAATATCGGCCATGCCGTCCACCGCCTTGACCTTCCCCTGCCCCTCGTAATAGCCGATCAAGGGCTCGGTCTGGGCGTGATAGGCCTTGAGCCGCGCCCTCACCACCTCCTCGGTGTCGTCCGGCCGGCGTGTAAACGTGGTGCCGCCACAGACGTCGCACACGCCCGGCACCTTCGGCTTCTTGAACAGGTCGTGATAACCCTCGCCGCAGGTAGCGCAGGTGAAACGTCCGGCGATGCGCGCCACCAGCGCGTCATCGTCCACCTCGATGACGACCACGCGGTCGACCGTCTTGCCGCGGTCCTTAAGCAGGCTGTCCAGCGCCTCGGCCTGCCCGATCGTGCGCGGAAAACCGTCGAGAATGAAGCCTTGGCCGTCCTCATCCGCATCCATGCGCTCGGCGATGAGGCCGATCACGAGGTCGTCGGGCACGAGCTCGCCGCGCTTCATGATCGCTCCGGCCTCCCGCCCGAGTTCGGATCCGGCCGCGACGGCCGCCCGCAACATGTCTCCGGTGGAAAGCTGGACGAGCGCATGGCGGTCTTGCAGCCGCTTCGCCTGGGTCCCCTTACCGGCGCCGGGAGGGCCGAGCAGGACCAGGTTCATCGCCGCCGCGCCCCTCTGAGCTTGGCCCGCTTGATCAGCCCCTCATATTGGTGCGCAAGCAGGTGGCTCTGGATCTGCGCCACGGTATCCATGGTCACGCTCACCACGATGAGGAGCGAGGTGCCGCCGAAATAGAAGGGTACGCCCCAATACGAGATGAGGAGCTCCGGCAGCACGCAGACAGCCGACAGGTAGAGCGCGCCGACCGTGGTGATCCGCGTCAGCACGTAGTCGATATATTCCGCCGTGCGCTCGCCGGGCCGGATACCCGGCAGGAAGCCGCCATACTTCTTCAGATTCTCGGCCGTGTCCTTCGGGTTGAACACCACCGCGGTATAGAAGAAGGCGAAGAAGACGATCAGCCCCACATAGATCAAAATGTGCAACGGCTGACCGCGGCCGAGCATGGCCGTAACCGTTGTCAGCCAGTCGGGCCCCCCGGCCGAGAAGTTCGCCACCGTGATCGGCAAGAGCAGCAGCGACGAGGCGAAGATCGGCGGGATCACGCCGGCGGTGTTGAGCTTCAAGGGCAGATGCGAGGCATCGCCCTGGAACATGCGGTTGCCCACCTGCCGTTTCGGGTACTGCACCAGGAGCCGCCGCTGCGCCCGCTCCATGAACACGATGAACGAGATCACGGCCATCGCCATGACGAACAGGCCGATGATCAGGGCGATCGACAGCGCGCCCTGGCGTCCGAGCTCCAGCGTTCCGGCAAGCGCCGACGGCAACTCCGCGATGATGCCCGCGAAGATGATGAGCGAGATGCCGTTGCCGACGCCGCGCGCCGTGATCTGCTCGC
>CAYUTT010000218.1:0-4134 GCA_964447575.1 uncultured Methyloceanibacter sp. | reverse complement strand
CTCAGCCGATTCGGGAATCCCCCGCGATTCAATCAGCTCGGAAAGCGCTCTAGCGTCACAATCAGTTTGCGATCGCTGCGAGCCACATGCTCGACAAAAGCCTCAGAAATCCGAGTCGGACCCAAAGTGTTGACGTCGAGCACCTCCCTCCAAGCCTCGTAGTCAATGTCCCCGATAGTCTGACCGCGCGGTCCGATAATCCCTGCGTTGTTGAGCAGGAGGTCGATGGCTTGCCCGCCGAGTTCAGTTGCTGCCGCATTGATGCTAGCCGGATCAGTGACATCCAGAGCCAGTGTCCTCAATGTCTTACGGTTCTCATCGGCAAGCCGGTGCAACTCAGAAGCAGATGCTGGGTCACGGCACGCTGCATAGACCCGCCATTCATCAGCGAGATATTGGCGCGCGAACTCCAATCCCAGTCCTCGATTAGCACCAGTGATTAGCACGCTCGACATTTATCGCCTCTCCTTCATGCATTCGACGAATAGAACCTTCGGCCGGCGATTGATAAGTGCCCCGTATAGTCAGATGAACGCACGTTCCATTAGATCGATGGATGCATGGCGCATAGCTAAGCGGACCGCCGAATCGCCAAACAGAGAACTTGCGAGGGAGAGCCCGCCACAATTCTCCAAACGTCGTTCTCTGGGGTCGGTTGCGCCGATTTAGGCGGGGCTAACCTGCGGAACTTACGCGAGAATTTCCAAGAGTGAAATTTCTTTGGAAAAACAAGGGACTAGCTGGCGGAGAGGGAGGGATTCGAACCCTCGGAACGCTTGCGCGCTCAACGGTTTTCGAGACCGTCCCGTTCAACCACTCCGGCACCTCTCCGAGAGGGCTGATGTAGCGTGCCCCTTGCCTCGCGGCAACCCGCGCCGTCCCTCCTGCTTATCTCCGGAGCGGGGATAGCGCCGGCTTATCCCCGCGTTCCAAAGCTGGCGTAAAATGCCATCACCTCGTCCACTCAGAGGGCGTTCTCGCGAGGCGTTTGCGTGAGCGGGACGGGGTGCGGCGCCTGCGGGTTTCGTGACGCGACGAATACCTCCGGGCGGCGGCGGGGCACCCCCCGGGGTTAATACGAACCCCTGTGAGGAGCTCACTGACGGCCCGGGTTGGACCGGGATAACCGAAAGCGGGGCCTGCCGCCGGCCAACGCCGCAAATGACATGCGTGGTTTGGCTTATGCGCTACCGGCCGCTGGCCTACTTGAGCGCATAAGCTTCAAGCGCTTGTTGGCGCGCCGGAAGGCGCCCGCGTGCCGCAAGGCACGAACCTTTAGGATTGCGCCTTTCGGCGCGCCACCCCCTCGGGGCGCAAGCCCCAAGGGCAAGACCGAGAGCCAGACCCTCGCGGCGGAAGCCGGCGAGGCGCCCGGCGCTGCGAAAAAAAGCCAAGGATTTGGCGGGCCGCCGGCATTGACTTATCGGGTTTCGGCCGTATATTGCGCCGCTTACAGCTCCTTTAGAGGCTAGGCCCGCGCGCAAAGCTGCCGGCACATCAAGCCCCAAGAGACGGATTGGACATATGTTCGCGGTCATTCGCACGGGCGGCAAGCAATATCGCGTGGCGCCGAACGACATTATCGAGATTGAGAAGATCGCGGGCGAGCCCGGCGATATCGTCGAGCTTGGCGAGGTTTTGCTGCTCGGGGGCGATGGCGGTCCGAAGACCGGCACGCCGACGATCGCAGGCGCCATTGTGGCCGCCGAGGTGCTCGAGCAGAAGCGCGACGACAAGATCATCGTCTTCAAGAAGAAGCGCCGCCAGGGCTATCGCCGGACCAGGGGCCATCGCCAGTCGCTGACGGCGCTGCGCATCACCGAGATCCTGACCGACGGCAAGAAGCCGTCGAAAGCGGCCGCAAAGCCCGCTCCGAAGAAGACCGAGGCGAAGCCTGCGGAGACCGCACCGAAGGCGGAGGCCAAGCCCGCGGCGAAGAAGGCGGAGACCAAGCCTCAGGCCAAGAAGCCCGAGACCAAGGCGGAAGCGAAGCCCGCCGCGAAGAAACCGGCTGCCAAGGCGGCGGCGAAGAAGCCCGCCAAGACCGCGACCAAGTCAGCAGCCAAGGCGCCTGCCAAGAAGCCGGCGCCGAAGAAGAAGAGCTAAAGGAACACCACCATGGCACACAAGAAAGCAGGCGGTTCCTCGCGCAACGGCCGCGACTCGGCCGGCCGGCGCCTCGGCGTCAAGAAGTCGGGCGGGCAGCAGGTGGTGGCCGGCAACATCATCGTCCGCCAGCGCGGTACCAAGTGGCACCAGGGCGAGGGCGTCGGGCTCGGCAAGGATCACACCCTGTTCGCGCTCCGCGACGGCCAGGTCGAGTTCGCGACCAAGCAGAAGGGCCGGGTCTTCGTATCGGTGAAGCCGAGCGAGGCGCATTAGCCCTCGTCGCCGTCACCGCCGTCCACTCTCCTTCTCCCCGCGCCGCGCCGCGCGTGTACTCTTCGTCCCGTGCAGATCAGAACGCAAAGGCTCCTGTTGCGGCCGCCGCGCCTTGCGGATGCGGCGCGCGTCAGCCTGCTCGCCGGCGATTACGATATCGCCAGCATGACCGGCACCCTGCCGCATCCCTATAGCGAGCAGATGGCCGCCGCTTGGATCGCCGACGCGCTTCAGGGCGAGGAGGGCGTGGTGTTCATGATCGAGCGGGACGGCACGCTGATCGGCTGCACGGGCTACCGGGCATTCGGGCCGGACTACGCGGAGCTCGGCTATTGGATCGGCAAGCCCTATTGGGGCCAGGGCTACGCCACCGAGGCGGCGGGTGCCGTCATCGCCCATGCCTTCGACACGGATGGGTTCGACTATCTGAAAGTGGGCCATTTCTCCGACAACCCGGCCTCGGAGCGGGTGATCCTCAAGCTCGGCTTCGAGGCGCAAGGGGGCGAGATGCGCGATTGCGCCGCCCGGGGCACGACCACGGATTGCGTCACCTACCGGCTCGACCGGGCCCGGGCGCGGGCCCTGTTCGCCTCGGCTTGAGGGAGGCCCGTCCCCCCGGGGGCCCTTGCCGTGGCTAGTGCAACGGTAAGACCTCTGGTGCTAAGCCCTTGCCATGCAGTTCCTCGATGAAGCCAAGGTCTATGTCCGGTCCGGCGACGGCGGCAACGGGTGCGTGAGCTTCCGGCGGGAGAAGTTCATCGAGTTCGGCGGCCCGAACGGCGGCGACGGCGGCAGGGGCGGCGACGTGATCGTGGAATGCGTCGCGAACCTCAACACGCTGCTCGATTTCCGCTACCAGCAGCATTTCAAGGCGAGGAAGGGCGGGAACGGCATGGGCCAGAACCGCACCGGGGCGGGCGGCGCCGACGTGGTCCTGAAAGTGCCGCCGGGCACGCAGATTTTCGACGAGGACGGCGAGACCCTGATTGCCGACCTGACCGAGCCGGGGCAGCGCATCGTGCTGCTCGAGGGCGGCAATGGCGGCTTCGGCAATGCGCGCTTCAAGTCGGCCACCAACCAGGCGCCGCGCCACGCCAATCCCGGTCAGAAGGGCGAGGAGATGTATATCTGGCTCCGGCTGAAGCTGATCGGCGATGCGGGCATCGTCGGCCTGCCCAACGCCGGCAAGTCGACCTTCCTCGCCGCGGTCAGCGCCGCCAAGCCGAAGATCGCCGACTATCCCTTCACCACGCTCCATCCCAATCTCGGCGTGGTGCGCATCGACAATACCGATTTCGTGCTCGCCGACATCCCGGGCCTGATCGAGGGCGCCCACGAAGGTGCCGGCATCGGCGACCGCTTTCTCGGCCATGTGGAGCGCACCGCCGTGCTGCTCCATCTGGTCGACGCCTCGCTCGACGATCCGGTCGAGGCCTATGAGATCGTGCGGGGCGAGGTCGAGGCCTATGGCGCGGGCCTCGACGAGAAGCCGCAAGTGCTGGCCCTGTCGAAAGCCGATGCCGTGCCAGCCGACGAAATCAAGAAGAAGGCGCGCGCTTTGAAGAAGGCGGCCGGCACAGCCCCGCTCATTGTCTCCGCCGCGACCGGCGAGGGCGTGCCGGAGGTCTTGCGCGCGCTGGCAAAGGAGATCGAGGCTGTGCGCGCGGCGGAGAAGGCCAAACCGCTGCGCAAAGCGAACCAAGGGTGGCGGCCATGAGGCGCGAATGGGCGGACGCTCGCCGCATCGTGGTC
>CAYUTT010000217.1:0-4135 GCA_964447575.1 uncultured Methyloceanibacter sp. | reverse complement strand
CCGGTGGGGTCGAGAAAAAGCTGGCGCGCCTCCGAGAAGCCAGCCTCGCGGCCGAGCGCGCACCAGGTGGCGGCGCTCTCCGGCAAATCGCTGGTCGAGACGTGGTGGTAGATTTGGTCCCACTCTTCCGGGGTGTAGTAGGTCCAGGCCGGCTTGTTCACCCGCCGGAACCGCTCGAGATAGCCCGCGCGGTCCTCGCCATCGGCCAAAGTCGGCTCGTAGATCATGAGGAAATCGCTGGTCGAACCATGGATCGCCGTCAAGAGCTTGCGCTTTCCGTCCGTGGTCAAATGATGGACTGACAGGCCGCACCACGCGACATCGGCGGGCTCCGGGCGCTCCGTCAGCGCCTCGACGAAATCGCGATGATCGAGCTCGACCTCAAAGGGTGCGGCTTCCAGATTCTTCGCGGCCAGCTCGAGCGCGGGCTCCGAAAGGTCGATGCCGTGATAGTGGCGTATCTTGGTAGCGCCAAGCGCGCGCTTCATCTGTCCTGCGTCGCCGCAGGCGATATCGACGAAACTGAACGGCGTGGCGAGTGGAAGAAGCGCCTCGTGCAGGATGTCGCCGACCCGTTCGTGCGAGAGCGAGTCGTGGTCCACCATCTTCTGGTAGGTCGCCCACTGCTTCTGAAACTGCTCGAGCGCCACCTCGTCGTCGACCGGCCCCCGCCGGACCAGATGATGGATATGGATGCTCATGCGCGCGAAACCTCTCTCCCAGCCCAAATCGGGGGCGTTGTACCGCAAGCCGGTTGTATAAAGGTTAGCGCTACACGACGAGGTGAGGCAACGCGATCAGATCTTCCAGCCCGGATCGTGGATGATGTCGTGGAAGGCCTTGTGGATCGCCCCGCCCCAGCCTTCGCGAATGGCCTGAAGATACGGATCGTCGTCCTCGAGCCTGATGGTGAAGCCCGGCTTCAGCGAGTCGCGGCGATAGATCATAAGATCGAGGGGAGGGCCCACCGACACATTGGAGCGCATGGTCGAATCGAAGGAGATCAGGGCGCATTTCGCTGCGTCGTTCAGGCTTATATCGCGCCGGATGATGCGGTCGAGGATCGGCTTGCCGTACTTCACCTCGCCGATCTGAAAATAGGTCGTATCGCCCATGGCCTCGATGAAGTTGCCGGCGTCATAGATCATGAACAGGCGGAGCTGGCCGCCTTTGAGCTGGCCGGCGAGGATGAAGGAGGCGGTGAAGTCCACGTCGTGCTGCTGGAGATAGCCGGCATCGACCTTGTGGATCTCGCGCAAGGCGGCGCCGATGACCCGCGCCGCCCCGAACATCGAGCTGACGGCAAACAGGTCGCGCTCGGGATCCTCCGAATTGAGCCATTCGCTGATCAGGCTGACCACGCCTTGCGTTAGCGACAGATTGCCCGCGGTCAGAAGGGTGAAGAAGCGCTCGCCCGGCTTCTCGAAGCTGAACATCTTGCGGAAGGTGGAGACGCGGTCGATGCCGGCATTGGTGCGCGAATCGGACGCAAGCACCACGCCCTCATCGAGCAGAATGCCGATGCAGTACGTCACTTGATCTACCCTCACTGGGCCTGCTGCTGACTTGGGAAGCTAACTCTGACGGACATGGTCTCGACCCCACCCCCGGCACGGACCCCCCGCACCGGACCCGCTTCGGCATAGTCGAGGCCGACGGCGGTCCGGATATAGGATTCGTCCGGGCAGGCGCGATTGGTCGGATCGAAGCCTACCCAGCCGAGAGAGTCAACGAAGGCCTCCGCCCAGGCATGACTCGACGCGTGGGCCTCATGCCCCAGGCCGTGGGTGAGATAGCCGCTGACGTAACGGGCGGGAACGCCGAGCGCGCGGCAGACGGCGCAAAAAATGTGGGCGTGGTCCTGGCAAACGCCGCGCCCCCGCTCCAGCGCTTCGGCGCCCGCCGTATGCACATGCGTGTCTCCGGGGCTGTACGCAACCGTATCGGCGGTGCCGAGCATGATCGCATGCAGGGCCTTGATGAGGTCCTCTTTGGTCTCGGCCTCGAAGCGGCCCGCGAAGGCGCGAATCGGCTCGCTCATCACCGTGTAGGGCGTCTCGCGGAGATAGAGCATGGCGGGCAGCTCCGACGACGCCGTGCCGACCACGCCGCTCGTGTCGCGGGTGCGGACGAGCCCCGATACCCTGATATCGAGGTGCTCCACGGGCTTCGGCACGGTCAGGGTATGGCAGACATTGCCATACTGATCGTGCCACTGGGTCATGGTTGCGCCCGGGCAGGTCAGCGCCCAGCTCTCGACCGCCTGAGTGCGTCCGGAGAGCGGCGTCATGCGCAGATACTGCGTCGTCGCCAGCAGGGGCTCGGAATAATCGTAGGACGTCGCGTGCTCGACCCGGATCAGCATGGCGCCTACACCGCCTCCGCCATGGTCATCGTCGTCATCAGGAAATCCTCCTGGATTTGCGTGCCGAGCGCGTTGTTGCGTTCGATGAATTCGGTCAGGAACTCGTGCAGCCCCTCGCCGAAGATCGCGTCGATGCGGCCATAGCGGAGTTGCGCATAGGCGTGGCCCGCGATGCGCCGGCATTCGAGTGGCTTCTTGCCCGCAAGCTCGTCGAGTGTGACGACCACGACCTGGTAGCAGTGATGCAGCGAGCGCGGCATATCCTCGCGCAGGATGAGCAGCTCGGCGATACGCCAGGGATAGACGGTGTCGTGATAGACGCGGCGGTAGGCACGAAAGGCGCCTACGGAGCGCAGCAGCGCGCCCCATTGGTAGTAGTCGACATAACCGCCGACCTGCTCGCTGTCCGGCAGCAGCACGTGGTACTTCACGTCGAGGATGCGTGCGGTGTTGTCGGCGCGTTCGATGAACGTCCCCAGCCGGATGAAGCGGAAGCCGTCGTCGTGCAGCATGGTGCCGAACACCACGCCCCGGAAGAGGTGCGACCGCTCCTTCACCCAGTCGAAGAAGTCGCGATAGCCCCAGCGCATGAGCCCGTCATAATCGAGGTTCTGCACTTGCAGCCAGGTGGAGTTCAGGCTCTCCCAGGCCTCGCTGGAGATCGCCGAACGCTGGGCGCGGGCGTTCTCGCGCGCGTTCTTAATGAGCGAGCAGATCGAGCCCGCGTTCTCCTGATCCAGCGCCACATAACGGATGATGCTCTCGTGGCTGAACGTGCCGTAGAGCTCTTGGAAACGGCCGTCGCCCGGGGCGATTGCCAGGATCGGCTCGAATTGCGCCTGCTTGTCCAGAGGGGACGGCAGAAGCGACATGCGGAAGCTGACATCCAGCATTCGCGCGGTGTTCTCGGCGCGCTCCATGTTGCGCGCCATCCAGAACAGGTTCTCGGCGGTGCGGCTCAGCATGACGTCTTTCTCCGCATGATCTTGCCGGAAAACCGGTTCCCACTTTTCCGGATCATTAGCGCTCCAATACCCAGGTGTCCTTCGTGCCGCCGCCTTGGCTCGAATTGACGACAAGCGACTTGTCCCGCAACGCCACGCGCGTCAGCCCGCCGGCGATCACGCTCGTCTCCCGGCCCGACAGCACGAAGGGCCGCAAGTCCACATGCCGCGGCACGATCTCGCCGTTGCGGAGCGTGGGAGCGGTGGAGAGCGAGAGAGTCGGCTGGGCGATGTAGTTGTCCGGGTTCTGCAAGACGCGCGCTTTGAAGGCCTCGCACTCCGCCACGGTCGAAGCAGGTCCGATCAGCATGCCGTAGCCGCCGGAGCCCTGCACCTCCTTGACGACCAAGTTCTGTATGTTGCTGAGCACGTGCTGGCACTGCTTGGGATCGCGCAGCTGATAGGTATGCACGTTGTTCAGGATGGCGTGCTCGCCGAGATAGAACTCGATCATACGCGGCACGTAGACATACATGGCCTTGTCGTCGGCCACACCGGTGCCGAGAGCGTTGGCGAGCGCCACGCGGCCCGAACGCACCGCCGAGAGAATTCCCGGCACGGCAAGCATGGAATCGGGGCGGAAGGCGAGCGGGTCCATGAACTCGTCGTCGATGCGGCGATAGATGACGTCCACCTTGACCGGGCCTTCGGTGGTGCGCATCCAGACATCGCCGTCGCGCATGAAGAGATCGCCGCCCTCGACGAGCTCGATGCCCATCTGCTCGGCGAGGAACACATGCTCGAAATAGGCGCTGTTGTAGCGGCC
>CAYUTT010000216.1:0-4141 GCA_964447575.1 uncultured Methyloceanibacter sp. | reverse complement strand
GCCGGGTCCTCGACCGGGGTGTAGGCGAAGATCAGCATGGAGGGATCGACTTGCTTCGATGGGTCCGCGGGAATATCCGCGATCATGTCACCGTCATTGTCCTCATAGCGGCTGTCGAGCTGGAACGCGGCGGTCGCGGGACCGTTTAGGACTGCAGAGATGGCGAGCGCCATAAGAAGCCGGTTCATGGTCTCGTCTTGCCTCAGGGGCCGGGATTGATGGCGCGCAGCACCCGCTTAGTATACTGAGTGCCCTCGAAGTTAGAGACACCCCGTGACAGATTTGCGAAGAGGACGAAGAGGAAAAGAACGTGGCTGAGCAAACCCCCATCTGCGATTTCGGCTGGAAAGCTCCCGCCTTCACGCTTCCCGGCGTGGACGGCCAGACCTGCAGCCTGGACGGCCTCAAGGGGCCCAGGGGCACGCTCGTCATGTTCATCTGCAACCACTGCCCCTATGTGAAGGCCGTGATTGATCGCATTGTGCGCGATGCCAAGGATCTGGCGGCGCTCGGGGTCAACACGGTCGCCATCTGTTCCAATGACGCGACCACCCATCCGGACGATTCCTTCGAGAACATGAAGGCATTCGCCCGTGAGCACGGCTTCACCTTCCCCTATCTCCACGACGAGAGCCAGGCGATCGCGCGCGCCTACGATGCCGTCTGCACCCCGGATTTCTTCGGCTTCAATGCCGATCTCGAACTGCAATATCGCGGACGGCTTGATGCGAGCGGCCGCGACCCTGCATCACCGGACGTCCGCCGCGATCTCTACGAGGCGATGAAGCAGATCGCCGAGACGGGGCAGGGCCCCCGCGATCAGATCCCCTCGATCGGCTGTTCCATCAAGTGGAAACGCGCGGCGTGAGCGTTTTGGGTCAGCGTTAAACTCGCGCTTAAGACTGCTGCTTTCCCGTTTCTTTACCCGGCGCTCGGTAAAATTCGCCTCGAATACGAGGGGAATTCGATCGGCATGTTGATGCGTTACGCCATGCTGGTAGTGGTGGCCGCCGCAGCTGTTTGGGGCGCCATCAATCTCGGCGCGAGCAATGCGAGCATGATGCTCGTCGATGCGGGGCAGGGGGCGCCACGCTCGAGCCTGTCGCTGTGGGTGCTCGGCCTGGTTGCCGCCTTCATCACATTGTCGCTCTGCCGCTTCGTGATCTTCGGCCTGCCGTCGATGATGGACGACTGGTACCGCGACAATAAATCGTGGCTGTTCGTGGCCTGCGCCGGCGGGCTGATCTACGGGATGTTCTATTTGATATAGGACGCGCCAAAAAGTTTGGGGGAGCCTGGCACGGGCTTTGGCTTCCGCGTCCGACGGGGGAACGCGGAAACAAATGAGCCAACGGTTCGTCGAGGCCGGGCGAAAGAGGGGGCGACCGCACGCGCGCGGCCGCCCCCATCTTGTAGAGCAGGTTTGCGAGCTCGGCGTCAGACGCTGTAATACATGTCGAACTCGATCGGGTGGGGCATCATCTCGAAGCGCTCCACCTCTTCCATCTTGAGTTCGAGATAGGCGTCGATCGCGTCGTCGGTAAAGACATTGCCCTTCTTCAAGAAGGCGCGGTCGGCGTCGAGCGACTCGCACGCCTCACGCAGCGAACCGCAAACGGTCGGCACCTTCTCGAGCTCCTCCGGCGGCAGATCGTAGAGATTCTTATCGATCGGGTCGCCGGGGTTGAGTTTGTTCTCGATCCCGTCGAGCCCGGCCATGAGCATGGCGGCGAAGGCGAGATAGGGGTTGGCCGTGGGATCCGGGAAACGCACCTCGACGCGCTTCGACTTCGGCCCGGTGCCGAGCGGAATGCGGCAGGAGGCCGAGCGGTTGCGCGAAGAGTAGGCGAGAAGCACCGGTGCCTCGTAGCCTGGCACCAGCCGCTTGTAGGAGTTGGTGCTCGGGTTGGTGAACGCGTTGAGGGCCTTGGCGTGCTTCAGGATGCCCGCGATGTAGTGGAGCGCGGCATCCGACAGGTCGGCGTATTTGTCGCCGGCGAAGACCGGCGTCGAGCCCTTCCAGATCGACTGATGGGTGTGCATGCCCGAGCCGTTGTCTCCGAAGATGGGCTTCGGCA
The DNA here is from genome assembly GCA_964447575.1 of uncultured Methyloceanibacter sp. Lineage (GTDB taxonomy): Bacteria > Pseudomonadota > Alphaproteobacteria > Rhizobiales > Methyloligellaceae > Methyloceanibacter. The sequence goes on along the minus strand of CAYUTT010000216.1, from coordinate 2,063 downwards.
TGAACGTGGCCGTCTTGCCGTAGACCTGCGCTACGTTGTGGATCACGTATTTGTAGATCTGCGTGGCGTCGCCGGTCTTGACGATCGGGCCGAATTTGATTCCGAGCTCGTGCTGGGCGGCGCCCACCTCGTGATGATGCTTCTCGGTGGCGACGCCCATATCGGCCATGACCGCGAGCATCTCCGAGCGCAGATCTTGCGCCGAGTCCACCGGCGGAACCGGGAAGTAGCCGCCCTTGGTGCGCGGCCGGTGACCGAGATTGCCCATCTCGTATTCGGTGTTCATGTTGGATGGGAGCTCTGTGGAATCGAGCCTGTAGCCGCAATTGTAGGGCTCCGCGGAAAAGCGTACGTCGTCGAATACGAAGAACTCGGCCTCGGGCCCGAATACGGCCACGTCGCCGACGCCGGTCTGCTGCATATAGGCTTGCGCCTTGCCGGCGATGGAGCGCGGGTCGCGCTCATAGGGTTCGTTGGTCAAAGGCTCCAGCACGTCGCAGAATACCGCGAGCGTGCTCTGAGCAAAGAACGGGTCCACCACCGCGGAGTCGCAGTCCGGCATCAGTTTCATGTCGGACTCGTTGATAACCTTCCATCCCGCAATAGACGAGCCGTCGAACATGATGCCTTCGGCGAAGGCCTCCTCGTCCATGATGCCCGAATCCATCGTGACATGTTGCATCTTGCCCCGCGGATCGGTGAAGCGCAGGTCGACGAACTTTATGTCCTCGTCCTTGATCTTTTTGGCGATACTCTTTGCGTCTGCCATTTTCACTCCCCTGTCATGCATGATTGAGCCGCCCCTTCAGGAGGCAGCTGTGTGGTCGCTCCAGTTAGACTATTGGCTCGGCGTTCAGTCGTCAGATGGCATCGTTCCCCGTCTCACCCGTACGAATGCGCACGGCTTCTTCCACGTTCGATACGAAGATCTTTCCATCGCCGATGCGGCCGGTCTTGGCCGATGCGATAATGGCGTCGATCGCCTTCTCTACCATGTTGTCGCCCAGCACCAATTCGAGCTTCACCTTGGGTAGGAAGTCGACGACATATTCGGCGCCGCGGTAAAGCTCGGTATGCCCTTTCTGACGCCCAAAACCTTTGGCCTCGGTGACGGTAATGCCCTGCAGTCCGATCTCTTGCAGAGCTTCCTTCACCTCGTCCAGCTTGAAGGGCTTGATGATCGCTTCAATCTTTTTCATTCTTCGTGGCACCTCCCGGACGACACAAAACAGCGCTTGGCCGCGCTGCTTTCGCCGCCATTCAAAGAAAGCATTAATGCGCCCTGGCAAAGCACGCCCTATGCCAATCTCTTGGGCGCAACATTTGTCAGGAATTCCAGGTCTCTACTCTCTGAGCGCAAGATTGTCAGGCGATTTGCGCGGCGTGGATGCTCAAAATGAGGGCGCTATGCCCAAAAATAGGGCAGTCAGATGCCGGAATCTGCGAATTGTGTTTGCAGGCGCCCGCTGGACGGCAGGCGCATATTGGGGCTGACGTAAGGCGATGCTTGAGCTTTTGACAGCGGAAGAAATGAGCCGTGCCGACCGCCTTACAATCGAGGGGGGCGTGCCGGGCGCGGTGCTGATGGAGAATGCGGGCCGCGGCGTCGCCGACGAGGTTTCCGCGCGCTATCCCGACGAGGCGACCGTCGCTGTGCTGTGCGGTCCCGGCAACAATGGCGGCGACGGATTCGTGGCTGCGCGCCATCTCATGGAGCGCGGCTATCGCGTGCGGCTCGGCTTCGATGGCGACCCCACTGCGCTCCCCGCCGACGCTGCCGACATGGCGGCGCGGTTCAAGGGGAGGATCGAGCCGCTTGACGCAGCGCTGCTCGCGCCCGCCGACGTCATAATCGATGGCTTGTTCGGGGCCGGGCTGGCCCGGCCTGTCGAGGGTAAATTCGCCGCCTTGATCGAGGCGGCTAATGCGCGTGGCGCGCCCATTGTGGCGATCGACATCCCGAGCGGCATCGACGGTACGACAGGCGCCGTTCGCGGCGTTGCCATCCGCGCCCGCGCCACGGTGACGTTCTTTCGCAGGAAGCCCGGGCATGTCTTGCTGCC
>CAYUTT010000215.1:3650-4146 GCA_964447575.1 uncultured Methyloceanibacter sp. | reverse complement strand
GGAACAGCCTTAAGTTCTCCATCAGGAGATCGCCGAAGTCCGCTGCGTTCAGATCCTTGAGGCGGCGCTGATAAAGTGCATAGAGGTCGCGCCCCTTGCCATTGGCGAAACCGAAGCTCTCGCCGTCCGGCACGCGGGCTGGGACAAGACCCCGGTTCTTCCAGCCGTCGATCATGGCGGCGAGCAGCCGGGCCGGCCAGCGCTTCTCGTCGATGTTCTCCGCGGCGAGCAACTGCTTGAGGAGCCGGATCTGATCGTCGGTGTCGAGCACGGTGAAGGACGGCTTCAAGTCCACGAGCTCGGCATGACGGCGCAGGATTTTGACGCCGATGGCGTGGAATGTGCCGAGCCACGGCATGCCCTCCACGACCCCGCCGATCAGCTCGCCGACTCGGGATTTCATCTCGCGCGCCGCCTTGTTGGTGAAGGTGACGGCGAGGATCTGCGAAGGCCATGCGCGGCCGAGACTCAAGATGTGGGCGATGCGGGTGGTGAG
>CAYUTT010000215.1:0-3640 GCA_964447575.1 uncultured Methyloceanibacter sp. | reverse complement strand
CCAGCAGCGGTCCCTCCAATGTCTCCACCGCCTCCCGTTGCTCACGGTTCAGCACATCGAGATAGGCGGTTGGACCCCGGCGCATGGCGCGCTGCGAGATGGGCAGCGTCTCGGCCGGCCCCGTCCCGGTCTCATCCTCCGGGGGAAGGGCCGCCTCGGCGGCAGTTGCGCGAATCTTGGCCATGAAGCAGAACTATAGCACCCGCAGGCTTGGCGGAAGGAAGGTTGGCGAGGCTTCCGGTTTCTGCCTCGATCGCCCACCGTCGGAAACGAGGCGCACCGTGAGCATGACGCCGCCCCAAAGGCCCATGATGGACGGCAGGCCGCCGCGCGGCACGAGCTTCTCCCGCCTCGCCGCCTTCAGCAAGACGGCCTTGAGCGAGCCTTGGGTGGGGGCGGCGTTCCTCATCGTCAGCTTCCTCATCGCGCAGATTGTCGTGGTGGTGATGCACGTGCAGACCACGAGGATGTGGGCCGGCATTTCGGAGGTGCAGCTGGCCCGCGACCTCTACCGGGAATTCTACGCCGACGATAAGCGCTATCTTAAGGTCGCCAACGCCATCGAGGGCTGCGAGACGCTATATAGGGGCGACGGCGGCAAATTCAGCCATCTCGAGATCAACCAATATCTCGGCTTCTTCTCCGATCTCGGCCTCTTCCAGGAGAGGGGCCTCCTCAGCGACGAGCTGATCGGCCATTTTTTTGGCGCCTTTATCGTCGAGGCGTATGAGTACCCTGAAGTAAAAAGCTACATCGCGCGCATCCGGAAGAACTTCGAGCAGCCCGAAGCCTTCGAAGACTTCGAGAAGGTCGCCAAAGCCGTCGAGAGCGACCCGCGCTTTGCCAGACTCACCGAGTTCGCCAAGACCATGTGCGCCGAGAAGCCAGAAGGAAATTAGGGCCATGAGAACGGTCCTTGCTACGATTGCCGTCGCGGCCCTCGCGATCGGATTTTCCGCAGCAGCTTTCGCCGCTGATCCAGATCAGAAATCGCCGTCAGTCACGGTCGCCCCGGAAGGCGACTCTGCCGTGCCCGAGGCCACCGAAGCTGGCGGGAACGGCGAGGAATCGGCCAGTGAAGAGCAGGCCGACGCCGATGCCGACCTCAAGAAGAGGTTCACCCGCCACCGGCCAGGCGCCTGCCCCGAAGGGCCACCTTGCAAGGTGGACTGAAGTGGTTCTTGTCTCGCGCCTTCAGGTCAGTTGCGAAAAAGCCCTGATCCAAAAAAATCGGCTGGACTAGCCTCCGAAACTTCTTGTCTGGCGTTTGCTGCGCTGCCAAAAAACGGGCAACGCTTGTTTGCTGGGAGATGGAAACAATGCTGCGAGTGCTGAAGATGAGTGCCGCCCTGTTGGCAGCCGCCGGACTGGTTTTGGTGGCGTCCCCGCCTGCCGAGGCCGCCTGTCAGCTCGTGAAGGCCACACACAGCGCCTCGACCAAAGCCGAAGCCGCTAGGATGTCGCAAGCGCTCACCTTGCAGAGTGCAAGGGAGCTTCAGCGCTCCAAGGGCTGGAGGACGATAAGCCTGAGAGCGCGCCGCGTGGAGGGCGATCCCTTCTGGAAGATGGTCCGGCCGTCCGGCGCGCCGAAGGAGGCGCTGCTCAAGCCGGACATCGTAACGAGCCGCTTCTATACGACCTGCTTCACCGGCGTCGTGGTTCCTATCGTTTGCACGACGGGATCCGCGGTCTGCGGAAACTAGCCAGTTTAGTCACCTTCCTTGCGCCGTTTTCCGGATCGCCTCGCGGTATGCGGCGTGGTCCGGGATTCGCGGTGCAAGGACAATCTCATACCGGAGGATTCAACATGCTTCGCTTTTCGAAGGTCGGTGGTGTTCTGCTTGGGGCGGCCATGCTCCTGTTCGGCGGTGTCGGGCCCGCAGACGCTGCTTGCCAGCTCATCAAGGCAACCAACAGCGCGAGTTCCAAAATGGCGGCCGCCCGTGCTGCCCATCGGAACGCGCTCCACAATGCCAACCTGATCAAGCAGAAGAATGGGTGGCGCTACATGACGGTGCGCGCAAGAAAGGTCGAGCCGGATTCCTTCTGGAAGGCTGTGCGTCCAGTCGTTACCCCCGACATGCTGCTCAAGCCTGACGTCGTGACCGCACAAACCTATTCCCAGTGCTGGAAGGGTGTGGTCGTGCCGTATGTCTGCACCGCCGGTGCCCTCGCCTGCGGCAACTAGTCCTTCACGTCTTTCACCATCGCGTCGTCATCGCCGGTTCTTTTGGGGTAAGTTCCAAGGGAGACGGGCGATGACGCGCATGTGAACGCGCTCGCGCCGGCCGAGCCGCTTGCCGCCGCGCCTCACGGCCGCCACATCCCTTCGTAAGCTTTCGTTCAGCTGTCTGATTCAGCGTGGACGCAAAGGAGCGAGCCGCCGTGAGTTTCGGATTTCCGCAATATACCCTGGGCGAGCGGGTCGCCGACGGCACGATTCACGTCGTCGGAGTCGTCGCAAGCGTCGTGGCGCTCGCCGCGCTCCTCGTCATCGGCCTCAAGACCGACACGGCCATCATGGTGGCGGGCCTGACGATCTACGGCGTCGCCCTGGTTGCGACCTTCGGCTGCTCGGCAGGGTACCATCTCGTGGTGCGACCCAAGGTGAAGGAGATTTTTCGGCGGCTCGACCACGCAGCGATCTTTCTGATGATTGCCGGCACCTACACGCCCTTCGTGCTCATCAAGATGAACAATCCATGGGGGCTCGGTCTGCTCGCCGTGGTGTGGGCCATGGCGGCCATCGGCATCGCCTTGAAGCTGTTCTTCCCGCGTTTCCTCGATGGCCTCTCGACCGCGCTCTACCTGGTCCAGGGTTGGGCGGTGCTTGCGGCCTGGGAGCCGCTGCACGCCGCGCTGCCCGCGGGGGTGCTGACGCTCCTCATGGTCGGGGGCGTCCTCTACACGGTCGGCGTCGTCTTCCATTTGTGGAACCGGCTGCCCTATCAGAACGCCATCTGGCACGGCTTCGTGCTGTCGGCGGCGAGCTGCCATTTCGCGGCAGTGGTCGTCGTTACGGCCGTCTGAGCGACTTGCCGAAAAGCTAAGCATTTTTCCGCAAAGCACCTATAGAATTACGCGCATGACACCGGTCATGGCGGAGCAACAGGCGCGTCCCGCGACAGAGGCCAAGGAAGCTCTGTTCGCGCAACTTGCGTCACGCTTTGGCGACCGGTTCTCATTGAGCCAGGCGCTGCGCGAGCAGCACGCCAACACGCTAACTTGGCTCAAGTGCCAACCGCCCGACGCCGTGCTGTTCGCCGAGACGGAACAAGAGGTCGCGTTCGTGGTGCGCCTTTGCGCCGAGGCGCGCATGCCGGTGATCCCGTTCGGAACCGGCACGTCACTCGAAGGTCACGTCAACGCGCCCTTCGGTGGCATCTCTCTCGATCTCTCGCGCATGAATCGCATCCAAGCGGTGCACGAGGCCGATCTCGACTGCGTGGTCGAGCCCGGCGTCACCAGGAAAGCGCTCAACGACCATCTGCGCGGCTCGGGGCTGTTCTTTCCGGTCGATCCCGGCGCCGACGCGAGTCTCGGCGGCATGGCGGCCACGCGCGCCTCCGGCACCAACGCCGTGCGCTATGGCACCATGCGTGACGCTGTGCTCGGGCTCTCCGCCGTGATGGCCGACGGC
>CAYUTT010000214.1:0-4150 GCA_964447575.1 uncultured Methyloceanibacter sp. | reverse complement strand
CGACCACGACCAGCGCGGCGAAGCCGAACCGCCGGCCGCCCTTCACCACCTTCGCCACGCGATTGATGTGCACGAGCTTGTCGACAAACTCGCTGTCGCGCTCGCGATCGTCGCGATCTCTACCTTGCGGGCCTCGTGCCACGGTCGATCCTTTCCCGAATACCTTAGAAGTTCAGGCCCGCCTCGCGGGCCGCGTCTGCGAGCGCCTTGATGCGCCCATGATAGATATAGCCGCCGCGGTCGAACACGACGTCCTTGACGCCGGCCTTCACCGCCCGCTCGGCCACCAGCTTGCCGACGGCTTCCGCCGCGGCCGTGTCGCTGCCTTTCGGCAGCTTGAGATCCTTGTCGAGGCTCGACGCCGCCACCACGGTCTTGCCCGCCCGGTCGTCGATGACCTGGGCATAGATATGCTTCGAGGAGCGGAACACCGACAGACGCACACGTCCGTTGGCCGCCTTCTTCAGCGAATGGCGAACCCGGCGCGAGCGCCGCACAAAGCTTTCGTTCAACGCGCTCATCTTCTGATCCCGCTACTTCTTCTTGCCTTCCTTGCGGAGGATGTATTCGCCCGCATAGCGCACGCCCTTGCCCTTGTAGGGCTCCGGCGGCCTGAATTGCCTGATCTCCGCCGCGACCTGGCCCACCTGCTGCTTGTCGATGCCCGACACCACGATCTCCGTCGGCTTCGGGCATTGCACCTGGATGCCTTGCGGAATGGGATACTGGACGTCGTGGCTGTAGCCGAGCTGAAGCTGAAGATTTGGCCCCTGCACCGCGGCGCGGTAGCCGACGCCGGTGATCTCGAGCTTCTTGGTGAAGCCCTCCGTCACGCCGGTGACGAGGTTGGAAACGAGGGTCCGTGACATGCCCCACATGGCACGCGCCTCCTTCGTGTCCTCGCGCATGGCAATTTCGATGCCGTCCTCGCCGGTCTTGGCGATGACCTGATCGACGAGCACGTGCTTGAGCTCGCCCTTGGGGCCCTTCACCTTGACCTCCTGACCATCGATCGCGGCGGTTACGCCGCCGGGAATGGCCACTGGTTTCTTGCCGATGCGCGACATTGCTCAGACCTTCGCTTCAATAGGCACGCTAGAACACGTTACAGAGAATCTCGCCACCGACATTCTCCGTCCGCGCGCGGGAATCCGACATGACGCCCTTCGGCGTCGACAGGATGGCCACGCCGAGGCCGTTGGCGACCGTCGGCAGGTCCCTCACCGAGGAATAGACGCGCCGACCGGGCGTCGACACGCGCTTGATGTCCTTGATGACCGGCTGGCCTTCATAATATTTGAGCTCGATCTCGAACTCGGATTTGCCGCCATTGTAGTCGACGCGCGCGTAACCGCGGATATAGCCTTCCTCGGTCAGCACGTCGAGCACACGCTCGCGCAGCTTGGAGGCCGGCGTCGTCACCTTGGACTTGTGCCGCATCTGCGCATTGCGGATGCGGGTCAACATATCGCCTAGAGGATCGTTGATGCTCATCGATCGTCCTTACCAGCTCGACTTGACCATGCCGGGGATCAGTCCGTGGCTTCCCAGATCGCGCAGGGCAATGCGCGACATGCGAAGCTTGCGGTAGTAACCGCGTGGACGCCCGGTGAGATCGCAACGGTTGCGGATGCGCGTCGGCGAGGAATTGCGCGGCAGCTCGGCGAGCATCAGCCTCGCCGCGAAGCGCTCCTCGGCCGGCAGCGAGCGATCCGAAGCGATTGCCTTCAACCTCGCCCGCCGATAGGCGAATTTCTTGGCGAGAAGGCGCCGCTTCTTGTCCCGCTCGATCATGCTCGTTTTAGCCATTCAGTCCTCCTGTCGCAGCCGGTCTCGCTCTAGCTGCGGAACGGAAAGTTCAAACCCTTGAGCAGCGCGCGCGCCTCGTCGTCGCTCTGCGCCGTCGTGCAGATGATGATGTCCATGCCGAGCACGTCCTCCACCTTGTCGTAATCGATCTCGGGGAAGATGATGTGCTCTTTGAGCCCCATCGAGTAATTACCTCTTCCGTCGAAGCTTTTCTGGTTCAGCCCACGGAAGTCCCGAACTCGCGGCAGCGCGATATTCACGAGCCGGTCCAGGAACTCGTACATGCGGTCCTTGCGCAAGGTGACCTTGGCGCCGATGTCCATGCCCTCGCGCAGCTTGAAGTTGGCGATCGACTTGCGCGCCTTGGTGATGACCGGGCGCTGGCCCGCGATCCGCGCGAGATCCGCGGCGGCCGCCTGCACCTTCTTGGAATCGCCGACCGCCTCACCGATGCCCATGTTGAGCACCACCTTGTCGAGGCGCGGCACCTGCATGACGTTCTTGTAGCCGAACTCCTTGGTGAGCTCGCCCTTGAGGACGTCGAGATAGTGCTGCTTCAGCCGCGGGATATATGTCTGCTCAGCCATCGATGACCTCGCCCGAGCGCCTGGCGAAACGCACCTTGCGCCCGTCTTTCAGAAACTTGTAGCCGACGCGCGTGGGTTGCCCGTCCTTGGGATCCTCAAGCGCGATGTTCGAGATATGGATCGGCGCTTCCTTGGTGATGATGCCGCCCTCTTGCGACGCCGTTTGCCGCTGATGGCGGCGCACCATGCTGACGCCTTTGACGATGGCGCGATTCTCCGCCGGCAGCACCTTCAGGACCTCGCCATGCTTGCCTTTGTCCTTGCCGGTGACCACCACGACGTGGTCGCCCTTCTTGATCTTCAGCTTGGGCATGTCACAGCACCTCCGGCGCGAGCGACACGATCTTCATGTGCTTTTTCGCCCGCAACTCGCGCGTGACGGGACCGAAGATACGCGTCCCCACCGGCTCGCCCTGCGCGTTGACCAATACCGCCGCATTACGATCGAACCGGATGAGCGAGCCGTCCGGCCGGCGCACGCCGGTCGCCGTGCGCACGATCACGGCCTTCATCACCTGGCCCTTCTTGACGCGGCCGCGCGGGATCGCCTCCTTGACGCTCACGACGACAGTATCGCCGATCGAGGCATATTTCCGCTTCGAGCCGCCGAGCACCTTGATGCACTGGACGCGCTTGGCGCCGGAGTTGTCGGCGACGTCGAGATTGGTCTGCATCTGAATCATGGCATCCGCCCTTGCTCAGGCCGTATCGGCCTGCACATCCGTTCCCTTAAACCGCTTCCTGCCCGCGCGGCAGCACGACCCATCGCTTCTGCTTCGAGATTGGCGCGCATTCCTCGATCCATACTTTCTCGCCCACCTTGAAGTCGTTGCTCTCGTCATGGGCGTGATAGTTCTTCGACCGGCGCACCGTCTTCTTGAGCAGGGGATGCGTGAAGCGGCGCTCGACCTTGACCACCACGGTCTTGTCGTTCTTGTCGCTGACCACGACCCCAAGCAGAACTCGTTTCGGCATCGTTGTTACCTTTAAGCCTTTGCCGCGGCGCTTCTCTGGCGCGCCACCGTCTTGATGCGCGCGATATCGCGCCTGATCTGTCTCACCCGCGCCGTGTTCTCAAGCTGGCCAGAGGCCGCCTGAAAACGCAGGTTGAACTGCTCCTTCTTCAACTTGACCAGCTCGTCGTTGAGCTGATCGACCGTCAATTCGTGCACCTGGCCCGCCTTCATCGCTCTAGCCCTCGATGCGCGCCACAACGCGCGTCTTGATTGGCAGCTTGGCCGCAGCCAGCCTGAGGGACTCGCGCGCCACGGCCTCGTTCACGCCGTCGATCTCGAACATGATCCGCCCGGGCTTCACCCTGGCCACCCAGAACTCGGGCGTACCCTTGCCCTTGCCCATGCGCACCTCGGTCGGCTTCTTCGACACCGGCACATCGGGGAACAGCCTGATCCACACCCGGCCCGCGCGCTTCATCTGGCGCGTCATGGCGCGCCGCGCCGCCTCGATCTGCCGCGCGGTGATGCGTGCAGGCTCCTGAGCCTTGAGCCCGAAAGTCCCGAAATTGAGCGCGGTGGCGCCCTTGGCGGCGCCCTTGATCCGGCCCTTATGGGCTTTCCGGAACTTTGTACGTTTCGGTTGCAGCATGACTCTAAGCCTTACTCGCCCTTAGCCCTGTGCCTGGGCGGGTTCGCGGCGCCCGGTGGAGCGGCCGCCTTCCTGAGCCTCAAGCGCCTTGTTCTCCTGGGCCATGGGATCGTGCTCCATGATCTCGCCCTTGAAGATCCACACCTTGA
>CAYUTT010000213.1:0-4165 GCA_964447575.1 uncultured Methyloceanibacter sp. | reverse complement strand
ATACGAACTCCTCATGATGTTCGTGAAGAACGAGCTGTCGGCCGCCGTGACGACGCCGCTGCTGGCCGTCATTGTCGCCATGGGCGCCATGTTCTGGGCGCCGCCCCAACAGCTCTTGCTCTGGCTCGGCGCCGTATTCGTCGCCAAGGGCATCCTCATTGCCATCTGCCGTCAGTTCGTGAAGGCGCCGCGCGACGACGCTGCCACGCCCGTATGGCGCGCCAAGATTACCGCCGCCGAATTCCTCTACGGCGTGACCTGGGCGACGGTCGCCTTCATCAGCCCCGAGACTCAAGGGGAAGCGGCGCACACCTTTATTTTTGCCTCGCTCCTCGTCGTCATCTCGATGCGCATGCTGTTCGCCTCGACCGTGATGCCCATCGTCTATGCCGGCACCTTGCCGATGACGATCGCCATCGTCGTCCGCTTCGCGCTGCTCGATAACCCATTCTATTGGGCCATGGCCGCCATGGCTGTCGGCGTACACATCTACTTCATCTGGCTGATGACCGGCTTCAGCTCTACCGTCATGGCCATGCTTGAATACCGCGCCGAGAAGGACGCGCTCATCGCCGAGCTTGAACAGTCGAAATCGATCTCCGACGAAGCGCGGTTGCGCGCCGAAGAGGCCAACCTTGCCAAGTCGCGCTTTCTCGCGACCATGAGCCACGAGTTGCGCACCCCGCTCAACGCTATTCTCGGCTTCTCCGAAATCATGCGCGGCGAGATCCTGGGTCCCCACGCCAACCCGACCTACAAGGAATACGCCAACGACATTCACCAGAGCGGGCAGCACCTCCTGACACTGATCAACGAGATCCTCGATATCAGCCGTATCGAGGCGGGCCGGTACGAATTGCACGAGGCACCCGTCGCCCTCTCGGAGGTCGTCGAGGACTGCCACCGCCTCATGCGGGTCCGCGCCGAGAACAAGGGGCTGAAGATCGTCGAAGCCTTCGAGGAAATACAACCGCCTCTCTGGGCCGACGAGCGCGCGCTCCGGCAGATTTGCCTGAACCTGTTGTCGAACGCCATCAAGTTCACGCCTTCAGGTGGGACCATAACGCTCAAGATCGGGCGCACCCCGCTCGGCGGCCAGTTCTTGAGTGTGAAGGACACGGGTCCCGGCATTCCGGAGAACGAGATCCCGCGGGTGTTGCGAAGTTTCGGCCAGGGTTCGCTTGCCCACCAGACAGCCGAAGGCGGTACCGGCCTCGGCCTCCCCATTACCAAGGGGCTCACCGAGCTGCATGACGGCACGTTCGAGCTCAGGAGCAAGCTCCGCTACGGCACGGAGGTTATCGTCACCTTCCCTCGCAGCCGGGTCATGGAGGCTCTGCCGCGCCTGGCCGAGCCGGGCGACGAGGAACCCGAACCGCAAGGGTCTTGGCGTGCCGACCGGGGGGGCAAGCGCGCAAGCTAGCAGCTCGGCGTGCGAGCTTGCAAAATTGCCCTGCGGGGGCAGAGTCCCTACATAGGCGGAAGGGATGGCTCAACCGGCAGGGCTTTGTTGGAAACACCGTGCGTCAATATCTGTCTGCTCGACGAAGAGTCGGGACTTTGCGTCGGCTGCGGTCGCAGCGGAGATGAGATCGCGCGCTGGGTCGGCATGACACCGGTGGAGCGGCGCGCCATCATGGCGGCCCTGCCCGAGCGGCTGGAGCGCATGGAGCGCCAGGCCGAAACGGAAGGTTCGATCCCATGACGACCTGGATCGCCCTGTTCATCCTCGCCCTTGGCGCCATGCTGCTCGTCAGCAACGAGAGCGGCATGATCGCGGGGATCGATGCCACCACGTTTGGGTACGTGGCCTTTTTTCTCGCCCTTCTGGTCTACCTCGGCGGCGGGCTCATGACACGTTATGCCGGCGGGGCAAGCGCCATGGTCCGCGACGCCGTGACCTGGGTCGCACTCGGTCTGGGGCTCGTCACTCTCTATGCTTACAAGGACCAGTTGACACCGATTGCCGCCCGCGTCGTCGGCGAGCTGTTGCCCGGCACGGCGATGACCATAGAGGAGAGCCCAGGCGGACTGACCGAGGTCACGATCAGGCGGAGGCTCGACGGCCATTTCACCGCTAATGTGGAGATCAACGGCAAACCGGTCTCGATGATCGTGGACACCGGGGCCACGTCCATCGTCTTGACCCCCGACGACGCCAAGAAAGCCGGGATCGACCCGGACAAGCTCACCTATCGGGTCCCGGTGATGACGGCCAATGGGCGCACCGTCGCGGCACGCATTCGGCTGAAGGAGGTCGCCATCGGCCCGCTTGAGCGGACCGAGATCGAGGCCCTGGTCGCCCGCCCCGGAGCCCTGAGCCAGAGCCTGCTCGGTATGAGTTTCTTAAGCCGCCTCCGCTCCTATGAGTTTTCCGGGGATTTCCTGACGCTACGCGGTTGAAATCCGCGAAAAATCGGACAGGCCCGGGAGGCCTTTTTGCGTTCAACCACGAGATATTTGCTCCAGGAAGGGGCGCTCTGGGCCGCGGCCGCCCTGGCCGTCCTCGCCGTCGTCTACTTCTTCGACGATCTGCGCACGGCCCTGGGACCCGACACCGAACGCATGCCGTCCATCACCGCCCTCACCAAGGGCGAAGCGGATCGGGCATCGAGCTTCTCGGGCGAGGCGCGTCTCAGAGGTGACGGCCGCGGCCATTTCGTCTTCGAAGGCACGGTCAACGACCGCCCGCTCACCTTCATGGCCGACACGGGCGCCACCATGGTGGCGCTCACCTATGAGGACGCAAAACAGGTCGGGCTTTCGCCCCATAGCCTCGATTTCTCGGCTCGCGTGGAAACGGCGAACGGCATCGCCCGTGTCGCCCCCGTCATGCTCGATCGTGTGCGGGTCGGCGACATTACCGTCCGGAACGTCGGCGCCGCCGTCGCCGAGAAGGGCGCGCTTGCCACCAACCTCCTTGGCATGAGTTTTCTCGGCCGGCTCCAAAGCTTCCGGATCCAGGGCAATGAGCTGGTCCTGATCCAGTAATCTCTGAAGCTGTGGCCATAGGGCGAAACTCTGCTAGCCCCTGGGGGGTTAGGTTTGAGAAGAATCCCCGATAAGGTCCCCCTGACAAATGGAGTGAGAATGTTTCCCAAGCCGCGCCAAGACCTTGTTCCTAATACCGCCGAGTTCGAGCGTCTGCCTTTGGTCAAGGCGACCGGCTTCCGCGAATACGACGCGCGCTGGCTCTATCCCCAAGAGATCAACCTGCTCGGCATGGAGGCGGTCGGGCTCGGACTGACCACCTTGATGCGCGAGCGCGGCGTTCCGGTGCGCATTGTCGTGGGCCACGACTTCCGCTCCTATTCCTCGGCCATCAAGGCGGCACTCACCACCGGGCTTCTCGCCGGCGGCGCTGAGGTGCACGATATCGGGCTCGCGCTCTCGCCCATGGCCTATTTCGCTCAATTCGAGCTCGGCGTCGAAGGCGTCGCCATGGTCACGGCCAGCCACAACGACAATGGCTGGACCGGCATCAAGATGGGCATCGAACGGCCCCTCACCTTCTCGCCGGACGACATGCTCCTCTTGAAGGAGATCGTGATGAACGCGAAGTTCGCGCCCTATCACGACGGTGCCCGCTACATCTACGTGCCGGACTTGGCCGAGCGTTACATGGCGGACCTGCTCAAGCACCCGAAACTCAAGCGGAAGCTGAAGGTCGTGGTCTCATGCGGCAATGGCACCGCCGGGGCCTTCGCCCCCCGCGTCCTCGCCGAGCTCGGCTGCACCGTGATCCCCCTGAACTGCGAGCTCGACTACAATTTCCCCGCCCACAACCCGAACCCGGAAGATCTCGCCATGCTGCATGCCACGCGAGACGCGGTGCTCGAGCACAAGGCGGATGTCGGACTTGTGTTCGACGGCGACGGGGATCGTTGCGGCGTGGTGGACAATACCGGCGAGGCGATCTTCGCCGACAAGGTGGGCGTCATGCTGGCCCGCGATATCTCCAAGCAGAACCCCGGCGCGCTATTCGTCGCCGATGTGAAGTCGACCGGCTTGTTCCTCACCGATCCGGTGCTGAAGGAGCATGGCGCCAAGACACTGTTCTGGAAGACCGGCCACTCCTATATCAAGCGCTACAGCCATGAGACCGGCGCGCTTGTCGGCTTCGAGAAGTCCGGCCATTTCTTCTTCAATCCGCCCCTGGGCCGGG
>CAYUTT010000212.1:0-4168 GCA_964447575.1 uncultured Methyloceanibacter sp. | reverse complement strand
GCGCATGGGATGCTTTTTACGGGCGTGCAGGAAAGAAGCTTCCAAAGTAATCGACAGCCCCATCGCGCGCAAGCGAATTTGCCGGTCTAACGCATTGTTTTCACAGGAAAATAATTTAACGCGCGGATTGACTCTTGGAAGGCGTCTGACGTAAACAGCGCAGTCGGGGATGCGTGGCCTTTCGTAACATCCTCGCATCAGACCATCATCCGGGCCTTCGCCGCGCCACGCGGCCGTCCAAAGTCTGCGCCAATGACCGACGAAGAAGACGCTCTGGCCGCGGAGGCCGCCATCTTGCGCGCGCGGGCGATGCCGCCTTGGGCCGACGCGGCAGCGACGGCGCTGCTCGTGCTGGCCGACGGCACAGTGATCGAAGGCCAGGGCGCCGGCGCCACGGGCGTGGCGGCGGGCGAAGTCTGCTTCAACACGGCGATGACCGGCTATCAGGAGATCCTCACCGACCCGTCCTATGCCGGGCAGATCATCACCTTCACCTTTCCGCACATCGGCAATGTCGGCACCAATGACGAGGACATCGAGACCTCGAACCTCGCCGCGTCCTCCGGCGTGCAGGGCTGCGTGCTGCGGGCGCCCATCACCGCGCCCTCGAACTGGCGCGCGGGCCAGGATTTCAACGCCTGGCTAAAGGCGCGCGGCATCATCGCCATCACCGGCGTGGACACGCGCGCGCTTACGGCGCTGATCCGCGAGAAGGGCATGCCGAACGCGGTGATCGCGCATGCGGCGGACGGCCGGTTCGATATCGACGCGCTGAAACGCGAAGCGGCGGCGTGGCATGGCATGGTCGGGCTCGACCTCGCCAAGGAGGTGACCTGCGGGCAGAGCTACACCTGGGACGAGACGGCTTGGCAATGGGGAAAGGGCTACGGTCGCCAAGAGAACCCGCGCTTCCACGTGGTCGCCGTCGACTTCGGGCTGAAGCGGAACATCCTGCGCGAGCTCGCCACCGCCGGCTGCCGGTTGACCGTGGTGCCGGCGACCGCGACGGCGGAGGAGATTCTCGCGCGGAACCCGGACGGCGTGTTCATCTCGAACGGTCCCGGCGATCCGGCGGCGACGGGCGCCTACGCCGTGCCGGAGATCAAGAAGCTGATCGACTCGGGCGTACCGACCTTCGGAATTTGCTTGGGCCATCAGATGCTCGGCCTCGCGCTCGGCGGCGAAACGTCGAAGATGCATCAGGGCCATCACGGGGCGAACCACCCGGTGAAGGACTTCACCACGCAGAAAGTGGAGATCACCTCGATGAATCACGGTTTCGCGGTCAACCGTGAGAGCCTACCCGGCACCGCCGAGGAGACCCATGTGTCGCTGTTCGACGGATCGAACGCGGGGCTGAAGGTGAAGGACAAGCCGGTGTTCTCGGTGCAATACCACCCCGAGGCCTCCCCCGGGCCGCAGGACAGCCACTACCTCTTCACCCGTTTTGTCGCGCTGATGGCCAAGCGGAAGGGGAAAGCGTAGTCAACGCCAGGCTTCGCCGACGGTATCGGCAACGACCGCGCCTCGTTCGCCGAGCGGCCTAGATGGCTGTACCGTCGTGTCGCGCGCCGTTTGATGCTCCAGCTCGGCGTTCAGCTCGCCGCCCACGAGCACCACGATCACCGAGAGCCACAGCCACATCATCATGCCGATCGCCGCCCCAAGTGAACCGTAGGTCGCGTCGTAATTAGCGAAATTCGACAGATACCAAGAAAACAGCACGGAAACGAGGAGCCACGCCACGGCAGCGAAGATGCTGCCGACGCTGAGCCATTGCCATTGCGCGCGCGTCCGGCTGGGGCCGTAGCGGTAGAGCACCGCCAGCCAGAGCAGCACGATCGCGAGTAGTGCAGGCCAGCGCGCCCACGAGATGATTTGCCCGGCGCCCGTCTCGAGACCGACCCACGCCAACACCAGCGGCAACACCACGATGGCGCCAAGCGCGAAAATGACGAACACAAGCGCGCCAATCGTGAAGGCGAAGGCGACGAGCGTGAGCTTCACGAAGCTGCGCTTCTCGCGCTCGTCATAAACGACATTCAGCGCATCAATGATCGCTTTCATACCCGCATTGGCGCTCCACAACGCCAGGCCGAGACCGAATAGAAATCCGATGCTCAGCGCAGGGCTGCTGGTCTGCGCCAATTGCGTGACCTGCTCGCCGATAATGTCGATGGCGCCCGGCGGAATGACGTCCTCGAGCAGCGAGAGCTGGGTCGCGATCGCCGCCGGATCGGTGAACAGGCCGTAGAGAGAGACCAGGGCAGCGAGCGCCGGAAAGAGCGCGAGCAGCATATAAAAGACCACGCCGCCCGCTACGGCGAGAAGCCGGTCGTTCTGAATGCGGTTGTAGACGCGCCAGCCGACATCCAACCATCCCCGAGCCGGAATTTCATGAGGGCCCTCTGCACGGCGCCCACGAGCGCGGTCCAACGATCGCGTTTGCTGGAGCTGTTCGGGCTCCTGCGATGGTCGCGGTCCCATCGCGCCGTCGCCCGGATCCGCGATGCTATCGGGCCAGGCACCTTCGGCTACGTCGTCGTCCTGCTGCGAGCCGTCCGCCTCCTCGGCGGTCCACCGAGGTTCGCGCGCGAGCGCGGGCTTGGACGGCGGTAGGACATAGCGGTCCAGGCTATTCGGCGGCCTCGACGCGCGGCGTCGCGCGCAAACCTTGCGCGGTGGCCAAGTATCTGCAGGCGCCGGTGGAATTCGCCGGATCGACCTTACCCGCAGCGAGCACAAGCAGCCGGATTTCATGGCCGTCAATCCGAACGGTAGAGTGCCTGCACTCGAGGACGATGGATTCAAGCTTTGGGAATCCCACGCCATCATGTGCTACCTGGCGCGCAAGGCCGGTTCGGAGCTGTGGCCAACCGGCGAGATCGAGCAGATCGACATCATACGCTGGCTCAACTGGGACACGGCGCATTTCTCGCGGCATGCGGGGCGGCTGTTCTTTCAGAGATTTGTGAAGCCGCATTTCGGATTGGGCGGGCCGGACCCCGCCGAGGTCGAAGAGGCGACGGGATACTTCATGGCGTTCGCCGGCGTGCTGGAGGAGCATTTGAAAGGCCGCGACACCATCGCCGGCGACAGGCTGACCGTGGCGGATTTCGCCGTCGCCTCGGTGCTGCCCTATGCGAAAGAGGCGGAGTAGCCGCTCGAGCCGTTCCCCGAAATCCGGCGCTGGCACGACGGCATGATGGCGCTGCCCGCCTGGCGCGATCGATTCCCGGCGACGCAAGCTGAACCCCAAAGGGCTGCGAGCTAAACCGCAGCCTCGCAAAGCGGCTTGTTCCCCCAAAGCCCTTTGCTCCCAAGGCCCGGCAGGCCTCCCGCCGGGCCTCTTTATTTTATTTCTAGGGCTTGCGGCGGCGGGCCGCTTTCCGCGGCGGATGTTTTCGCCTATATGGTGCCCTCTAGCCCTTAGAATCGTTCTCACACAGGGTCCCCGGCCGGTGACTGGCGCCGGGAGACCGCTCCTGACCGATGCCGAAACGCGAAGAAATAAAGTCCATCCTGATCATCGGGGCCGGACCGATCGTGATCGGCCAGGCTTGCGAGTTCGACTATTCCGGAACGCAAGCCTGCAAGGCCCTGAAAGACGAGGGCTACCGGATCGTGCTGGTGAACTCGAACCCGGCCACGATCATGACCGACCCGGAGCTCGCCGACGCCACCTATATCGAGCCGATCACGCCGGAGGTCGTCGCCAAGATCATCGAGAAGGAGCGTCCCGACGCGCTGCTCCCCACCATGGGCGGCCAGACGGCGCTCAACACGGCGCTGTCGCTCAACAAGATGGGCGTCCTGAAGCGCTTCGGCGTGGAGATGATCGGCGCCCGCGCCGAGGCGATCGACAAGGCGGAGGATCGCGAGCTCTTCCGCGAGGCGATGCTGCGTATCGGCCTGGAGGTGCCGCGCGGCACCACTCTCAAAGGCCACCTGCGTCACAAGAAGGACAGGGAGGGCAGACCCCTCTACGACTCGCAGAACCAGCCGGTGATGGAGCTGTCGCCGGAGGCCTTCGCCCGCGCCCTTGAGGTGCTCGACCATGTCGGCCTGCCGGCGGTGACGCTGCCCCCCGTGGACCTGGGTGCCGTGATGGACCGCGTCCGGGCGGTGATCGAAAAAATTCAGTCCCACGACTCCCCGGAGCGGTTCT
>CAYUTT010000211.1:0-4178 GCA_964447575.1 uncultured Methyloceanibacter sp. | reverse complement strand
GCTGCACCGTGCTCTGCCACAGCGCCAGGTTCTGCTGCCAGAGCTGCATCTGGGCTTCGGCGAGCTTGGCGGGGTTGGTCATCAGCTGCGCCGAGAAGTCGACGAACGCGCGCCCCACGACCCGGGGGTCGGGCACGGTGAACTCCTGCCCGCTCAGCTCCTCCACCTGCCGTTCCCAGAACGCCCGGGCGACGCGCTGGCTGCGCTCGGCGAACTCGGCGAACTGCTTAGTCGTGTCTTGTCGTTGGCCCGACGATCCGCCCATCACCACTCGCCTGCCCTGTCCGCCCGGCTACGCCGAACACAGCCACACTAAGCCATACGACTGCGGAGACCAAGCCCGTAGGCGTGGTCCCGGGCTACTACGACGACGGCCATCTCATGTCGGAAACGTAAAACCAAAGAATCCAATTTCCTCCTCGTACCGGTTTCGGACGAACTCACGCGAGGCTGCATCGTAGATTTCGCGCGCCGGAGCCCTTCCACTCCGGTTGGCGGAAGGGAGGTGGCCGATGGCGGTACCGTGTCTGCCAGCGAACCAAGCCTGAAGGCGAGGCCATTGGGCCGCCAGCTGTTCGGTTCGGAAGACCACATCTGGGAGAAAGCGGCGCCGATAGTACAGTTGTGTAAGCTGTGAGCGGAAATGCACCTCTGCTCGCTCATCCTCAATAGCGGCGATACACCCAACGAAGCCAGTGAACGGCATTCCCTTTTCGAAACCATAATGGGCGAAAGGTACATGGAAGCGTCGGACAACCTTGTCATACCAACAGGAGGCTATCCGCTCCCATGTGTTGCGGACCGCACTGAATACGAAACCGACAGGCCGCTCTGCAATATAGGCTCGGCTTCGGTATTCAAAGGGCCCATTGATCTTGTCGTGAACGAGTGTACGCGCCGGGCGCCCGTTGACCTCGTCCTCTGGAGCGAGGCCCACAGTTGGTATGAGTGCGATCTTGATTGACGTGTTGGCCGCCTTTGGGATCGAGAGGTATGCAAAATCGAAGCGCTCATCGAAAATGTTAGATTCAAAGCGACCGAGCGCCTCTTGCTGGGTTGCGTTCGAACGCTGGTCGCGCGGTCTGACGGGCGCGGAGACGGTTACTTTCAACATCGGTCAACGTGCACTCGGGCTTGCGAAGCCCAAGATGTTGAGCAGCGGATTGCGCGAATCGGCGAAGAACCGCGCTGGCGAGGTCCGCAGTTTTCGGTACTTCCGCTGCTGACGCTCGTTCAGAAGCGTGGCCGCAAGCCGGTCAAACCAATCCAGCACCGAGGCCTGCACGGGAAGCACACCGGTAGCGGTTCGCAGTGCGAAACGTTCGAGATGGTGCTCCGCGGCAACCATAGCTTCCCACCGCGCGCGCGATTCTTCTCGTACCACCACGGCACCGGTGAATTCCTTGAGCATTTCATCGAAGCGAACGAAATGTGCTTCCCATGTTGGGGGCTGGAACTCGCGGGCCCGCGCGACGAGACCAGCGCGGATCTCGTCATTCAAGCTCAACTCTGCCACAAGGTCCCGCCAACCGGTCCCATCAAGCAGATCCAAATAGGCCGCGCACCCCTGCCCGGCCTCGCGGAACGCAGGGATATCGGCGCAAACAGCCGGCACGCCTGCTGCCATCGCCTCGACCAACGGCATACCCCAGCCTTCGGTAAAGCTCGGATAGAGCAGCGCACGTGCGCCCCGCAGAAGATGAACCAAATGAGCATCCCCAACGTCGCTCATTTCGATCAAAGTCCGCTGCAACGCGGGGCAGCGTTCGAGCATCCTGAGGGTCTCCTCGTTCTGCCAGCCCCGCTTGCCCACGACGACTAGTTTAGGGCAGTTTTCCCCGAGTTCATGCTTGAGGCGTCTCCACAGCTGAAACAAGAAACCGTGATTCTTGCGCGGTTCGATAGTTCCAATGGTAATGAAGTAGCGCCCGAGTGCCGCTCGATCGAGCTGACCACCTTTCCCCGCCGAGTCCTGCTTTAGGCTCTCGAAGAAGCGCTCTTCGCAACCGATGTGATTGCGGCGCACTTCAGGCTCGTGGAGCCCCCGCTCCCGACAGAACACGGAGAACCGATGCGCGGTGTACTTGGAATTTACGATCACCAGATCACCGAAGGCCGCCATGGCGGTTACCCGCCCCGCGTGCGTCATCTCGTCTCCAGGCCGGACATACTCAGGGAAGTCGACCGGAATAAGATCATGCAAGAAGAACACGAGCTTCGCACCGGCCACAGTTTTCATCACATAGTACGCGTCCACCGCACCGACGCCGTGATGGGAGCAGTTCAGATAGAAAACATTGCAACCCCGCATCGTCAAGAGCAGTTGAAGTAATGGTGCATCGACCGAACCCAATCTGGTTTGCCCAAGGGACAGGATCTTCTTGGGCGCACCGCGCATTAGTCCTTTGGGCAGTGGCCCGGGAGGCGGCGCGTTGGCTCCGAGCGTGACCCTGTAGAACTCGGAAAGATCCCCGGAAGAACGGCGTCCTGATTGTGTGTCCAGCCAACGGAAGCGTAATAGGCTGAAGAAGCTCTGCGCCTTGGCACTCTCCATGACATGAAACCTGCCGTCCTTCTGGTATGTATAAACGGCGCGGCAGCGCCTTGCTTGCGCCTGTTCCGAGATGTGCAGTGCGTAATTGAGATCAACGCGGTCGATGCCGGTCGGAGTCGGAGCGTTGTGCCGCGCCAGCAGACGCGTGGCATCAAATAGGATGACGCGTTTCATTAGCGGCCCCATTTTTGGTTAAGGGTGAACTTGAAAGCGGCATCGCAAGCGCGTGGGTATAGAGGCGTGAATGCTTTGACATCGATCTCGTCGTTGAGGAGATAACGCCAAAAATCTCGATCGAACGGGTGTGCATAAACAGGATGGTAGATGTCGGGCGGCTTTAGGCCTTCGGGGTCACAGAAATTCAGCCGCTTAAGCAACCATCGCCCCTCTCGGCCGAAATAGCGCGCCTCAATGACGCCGCCTGAGGACAGAGAACCTACAGTGCAGATCTCAGGCCGGGCAAGGGCATCGTACAAGTTGACATCGATCCAGTCGCAGCCCCGGATCTCCTTGATCATGTTCTTGACTGCGGACTGTTCCTTGAGGTGTGGATGGGCCTTGTAGAAGACGTGCGCGTGAGTTGTGGCGAGTGCTCGCAGCGCATCCCTTACGTCTTCCAGCCCGGCGACGCGCCCGTCCGTGATCAGCGACGCGTCAATCTCGATCTGCCCGAGGAATAGCGCAAGCGGCCCATCCGGCAGCGGCTTTCGGAAGACGCGCGCCGTGCGGGCGGCAGAAATTCGCGCGAAGTCGCGTATGATGTCATCAGGGAGGCGCACCCGCTCCAGCTTGGTATACCAGATCGGCACGTTAGTGCGCAGCGCGAACATGTAATCGGGCAGAAAACGAACGGGATGGATACAGAAATCGATATATGAGATTCCGCGGGTCTGGCAGAAATCAAGTAAGTACGGCGGCGACTCAAAGCCTATCAGAAGATCGTTGTCACGAAATGTGGTGCCAAGTATATCCACCACAGTTGCCGTATGCGCTCTGCCGTCGTAGAGAGCGGCCCAACTAGCACTTTCGAGGGGTAGGCCCAGCCGGTTGAAGATCTTGAAGCGAATCGCATCGGCCCCCCCTTCATCCCCGAACACGGTCTGTACCTCGATGCTATCACTCAGATCCCGGAGGACGGGCTCCAGGAGCCTTCTGAGCCACTCGATGTTGATGCGCTGCGGGTTGGGGAAGAGATCCGCGTTCCGGTCGTCGATCTTTAAAAGGTCACTGGTGAAAACTAGCCGGCCATAGCCCTTGAGCGCTTGACACGTCTGCGACTTGGGCTCGAGCATTGTGGTCCCCTCGGACGATGCGCAATAGCCCCTTCTGTTAACCCGATATGGTAAATAGCAACTTAAGCCTGAGCGTATCTCGCAGGAAGTTTCTGCGCGGTCGCGCCACGCCCCGCAAGCTGTTGCGGCGGCCCGGCCTGTTCTTCGCGGATGTCGCGCGCAAGCTCTCCGGGGCCGATATCGAATGTCTCCGACTGCCGCATTGGAGGGCCGCGCCGGCACCCTCGCGTTCGACCGCGGCGAAGCTCGTGACCGGCGACGTCCGCCCGATCAGGCATAGCTCAGCGGCAGGGCGGTGGTGAACTTGATCTGCTCCATGGCGAAGCTGGAGC
>CAYUTT010000210.1:0-4210 GCA_964447575.1 uncultured Methyloceanibacter sp. | reverse complement strand
CGACAGCGGACTTGGTCATGGCTTTCCCCTATAGCGCGGCTAAGCCTCGGCTCGAGACAGTCTGGCCAACGCCTCGGCCGCGCACTGCGTCGAAAGCTGCGGGCGGGGTCTCCCACGCACTTGCCATGCCGGATGTTCTCCTTCCACTTTAAGCCGTCGTCCTAACCTCATGTTGTCTGCGGGCGGAACGACAGCGGCGCTGCGGATCATGGCTCGGAGCGCCGGCGATCTCCGAACCGAACTCAATCAGTGGTTTAATTTAAACCGATTGCTTAATCCAGAGCTAAGATCGTGGCCAATGGGACTTTGTGCTTCTTAAACCTATGGCTTAGCAATCCCCTAGGAGAGACCAAGCACACGCGATTTCAGGAGGGGGGCGCCGGGATGAACGCGAGCTGAACGGCCGTCGCGGGCGCCGATGGCTTCCGAGGTGATGCGGCCGTGCCACGCTCCTTCACATAGCGTCGCTTCGGCGGGTTCAACTCTGGTCCGAGCGCACAGCAGAGCGTGCTCGGGTCGGTGTCCCCCGAGGTGATGTCGGTTGACAGATCAGCGCCCGCAGCTCTTTCCGCGTCCGCTCCGATGCCGGTAGTCTCGTCGCATGAGGTGCTCCTGGTCCGCTCATCGACTCCACGCCGCACCCCCGCGCAATCCAGCAGTCCGTTGGAACCACGCCAAACAAGCGGCGATCTCCCTCTGGCGCTCTGCCATGGCAGGGCCGTCTCGCCGAAATCCTAGAGCCAAGCTGCTAGCCTGGGAATCAGGGTGCCGGGCTTGATCCATCTCGACTTTCTCTATATAGTTGATTAACGAGTGAAATGATCGACCGAAACGATCACGGGCTTGGGACGAGGGCAGTTCGGGGATCAACTCCATGCCCGCAGTTCAGCGCTGGCACCGCTCCTTGCGAGGGCTCGACCCTCCGCCGCGCGGCATGCGACGCATCAAGGTGAAGCCCGGGCCAAGCGGCAGCGTCACACTTTACGGCGTGGATGCGGAGTTGGCGACCTTGAGCCCGGAGGATGTCCTGGACCTGATCAAGGATCTAGCCGCGGCGCTCGATGGCCGGGAGCGGCGCGAGGTCGAACCGAAACCACCGCCAGCCCGCTAGGTTGCCAATTCCCGGCTCCGCACGGTCCTGGCTCGGCTCTTTGCCGAATCGGAGTTGCCCCGCTCGCGGAGGCCAGCGGAGCGCGTCGGGGGCCAATCTGCCGGAGTTAGCCTGCCGCGGGCGACGCCATCTGCGAGCGCTCGCCGGCGGGCCAGGGCCTAACCCGGATCTACATTATCCTCTAGCGGCTCGCCTTGAGGCCCCCCAGTTCCTCGGCCAGCGTGCGAAGTAGCGGCGCCTGCATGCGCGCCTCGGCATCATCCTTGCCCGGATCAAGCCAGCCCTTACTGCTGGTAGTAGGCGAAGGCACGCCGCAGTTGCTCGTCGCTGGCATGTTCTTTCAATATCGTCGCGGCAAGAAAATCGGCGTAGGTCCCCATCACTCGGATAGGCGTTGCGGCACGCTCGCGCCATCACTCGCGGGGATCGGGCGTTCTGGCGCCGGACGGTTGGCCTCACACTGGTACACGCCTGGGCTGGACTCGATGCAGCGCAACGTTCGCTGGGGGCCGAGGGTTTGTCGCGGCGCGTGCGGGTCCGCCACGTGCACCGTAACGGATAGCGTCGCGCTCTGGCGGGCGTAGGCTGGAGCGGCCATCGTCCAAACGGCTAAGGCCAGCCAGACGACTGCGCTGAACCGTTTGCTCTGCATCGTCTCCGTCCGTTGAACACCTCAACGAGGCAGACGCGTCCATGACCCAGGGGCTCGTTAAATGAGAGCCCCGCTCCGCGAGGCAGTCGGAGCGGGGCGAAATGGCATTACGGCGTCAGTCGAAAAAGCGGATGTCCCATCTCCGCTGAGCGGTGATAGCGAAGGCCGTCTATCGCGTCAAGGTTGTTTTACCTCTTGACAGGATCAATCTATGGTGCTTGCCAATGCTCCACCGGAGGCGGCCCCGGCCGTCCGCCGGCTTGCCTGGCTATCTTTGGGCGCCCCGATCTATGAGAGAACGATGGCGACCGGTTCGAGGCTTCGAGGGCTGCTATGAGGTCTCGGACCAAGGCCGGGTCCGGTCGTTGCGGCGGCTCGTGCGTGGCAGGGGCGGGTGTCCGTTTCCAGTCAAGGAGCGGATCTTGAGGCCATATGTCAATAAGCGTACCGGCCACGTGACGGTCACACTGGGGGGTGACGATAACCGGAGGCCGCTCGCCCACATGGTCCTGGAGACGTTCGTTGGTCCTCGACCGGAGGGTACGCGGTGCCGCTACATCAACGGGCAACCCACCGATTGCCGGCTGGAAAACCTGTGCTGGGCGCCCGCCCGGGCGAGCCAAAGGGAACAAACCCAAGGGCGGCATAAGCTCACGCCGGCGGCCGTTGTGCAGATCCGATCTATGGCCGGCACCATGCCACAGAGGGAGATCGCCGCTTTATTCGCGGTGGCCCAAACCACGATCAGCAACGTTGTCCGAGGCAAAACCTGGGCGCTCTAGCCCCAATCCGGCCACCGATCCCGTAGTCGCTCGGCGCCGCCGCGTCCGCCGTGCACGCATAGACCGCGAGCGCCACCCCCGCCAAAAGCATCATGCACTGCGCGCCGATAGCGGCCACGATGGCGAGACGGCTGGTCTCTCCGGTTCCCTCCCATGCTTGCGAGGTCGAGCCCGGCATACTGCCCGCGCTCGACCACCTCGCGCAGCGCCGCCCTGTCGACGCCCTCGGGATTGTACACCCTGTACGTGAACCCGCGTTCGTGGCCTACCACAAGCGCCGCCGCCCGCCTACACGCAGGCCTGGCCTCAAACGCGAGGCGCCGGGGCAACGAAGCGCGCCCGGCTCCCGATGACCGCGCGCCGCTAACCTGCATCAGCGCCCTCAAGACTTTGTTTGGGAACTTCAGACGCATGTACTACTCCTCTTCGTACTTTCGCCGAGCGACGACCAAGCCGATTGCCAACAGATGGCGTAGCCGCCTGCCGAAGAGCGGGCGTCGCGGAAGCCGACCAGCCGCCTCCTGTCCTCGTCCCACAGGGCGAGAGGCAGGCACCGGAAGCTCTCCTTGCCGGGGAAGATTGTCATTCCTTCGAGACAGATAAGGCGGTTCTCTGGGCGAAGAGTCTGGAGCCGCCCACGGGCACGCTCGCGACGTGGTTGGCCGATGTGGATGCACGCATGGGCCGCGGAATGGTAACGATGCAGCAGGTCCCACCGATCACTATCGGGATCTCCAGCCGTCCGCCGAGCCGCACCACGAGCAGCCTCGCGATCGTCAAGCCATTGTCGCGCCGGCTACCACGGGCTCGCATGGCGATGCCGCTGTCCTCCACGGTGAGCTGCCAGTCCTCCTGCCCGGCCGCGAAAGACACAGCGATACGGCCGCCCCGCCCGGGCGGGAACGCATAGAGGAACGCGTTGGTCATCAGCAGGTCGGCGATCAGCCCGAGCGTGATCGCCGCGCCGATCGGAAGGGCCGCGTCGGCCGCCGCACAGGTGAGCTTGGGGCCGCCCGATCTGCCGAACGTCGCGGCAAGATCGTCACAAAGATCCCGCAGATAGTCGGTGAAACCGAGCTGGGTGGAGCCCGAGATACGCGAGAGCAGCGCGCCGACCGTCGTCACGGCCATGACACCGGCCGGGCGCTCGCCCAGGGCGAGCAGGCCGTTCATCGGTCGGAAGCCCTTCTCGACCAGATGAGCGGTCTGCCCACGGCAGGCTGTCTTGCGGTCGTCCGCGGACGCAGGGACTGCAGTTGACTGGGCCGGAGCCGTGAGCATCGTCCTCTCCTCGATCAATCTATGGTTGAGGAGCAATCTATTCAGCCGAGTGCTGCGCCGCACTAACCTGGATCAGCAGACCGAGACGGCCAGCACGGCGAGCCGGCGCGAACTTCAGAGCCCGAGCCCGTTGCTCTGGTCGAGATAGCCGCTGTGGTAGTCGGCGAGGTCGCGCAGGCTCTTGAGGTCGTGAAACTCGACGCGACCATCCCGAAACGTCACGAGGCTACGCTCGCGCAGCTGCCGCAGGACGCGGTTCACGTGGATCGCGGTGAGCCCCAGCGCATCGGCCAGGAGATACTGGTTGAGCGGGCAGGCGAAGCCGCTGTCCGAGCCGAGCCCCACGAGCTGCAGGCGCAGCCCCAGCTCGAGCAGGAGATGGGC
>CAYUTT010000209.1:0-4219 GCA_964447575.1 uncultured Methyloceanibacter sp. | reverse complement strand
TTACGGTACTCATTGCGTCTCTTTAATCTTGGGAGACGCTGGCTTATCCGAATCCGCCACGGTTTGGCTAGTCCCCGGCGTGGGCTCGATCAAGGACATGGTCTGGCCAGGCTCCGCGCCCGCCAGCTCCTGCGCCGGCCCATCGTCCGCGTGCTCTTCCAAGCCCTCTGCGGTATCGCCGGCATCGACCAGTTCCGGGTCCAAGAGGGACGGCTTGCGCAGCGGCAGAAGCGACTCGGCCGCCGCCGTCGTCAGGACCGTGTTGGATTCGTCCATGGCGATCTGGTGCAGAGGCACGGGCGGCTTGCGGTCCGGCAGCGGGACCTGGCGGGGCTTCGGCATGACCACGCCGTCGGTCCGGCAGCGGAATTTGAGCTTCTCCTCGATCACGAGGTATTGCCGCACCATCTCGATCTGGCCGGGACTGTGGAGATGATCCTTCACCCAATCCGGGCCGCGCTCGAGGGCCGACTTGATATCGCCGGTGAAGACGGCCTGACGTTGCGCTTCGAGGGCCTTGCACGCATCAGGGTGGAGCGGCGCCGCGTAGGCAGCGTGGATCGACAGTGCCGACCCGCAGGTTGCGAGCAGCCCAATGGCGATGAGGCGCAGCAACGGCGTCACAGTCACGGGAATAGTGTCCCCCCTGCCCTGATCAATTCGGCAGCATGGCGTACCATAGCTGATTTGCAACCCCCCACCCAAGGGATTCCCACAAGGTTACGTGGCCTTCTGGCCACAGTAGGCCACAAGAATTCCGTAAAAATCGGAGGCCTTGAGGCTGGCCCCGCCGACCAGCGCGCCGTCGACATTGGGCACGAAGAGCAGTTCGGCCGCATTGTTCGGCTTCACCGAGCCGCCGTAGAGAATGCGCATGGCGCCGCCTTCGATTGTGCCGAGGCGCTGGCAAAGATCCTCGCGGATGGCGCCATGAAGCCGCGCGACATTGGCCGGGGTCGGTGTCAATCCCGAGCCGATTGCCCAAACCGGCTCATAGGCGACGACCGTATTGGCGGCGCGGGCCTCCTCCGGCACGGAGCCTTGGACCTGCCGCTTGAGCACCTCGAGCGTCCCGCCGTCCCGGTGCTGTTCTTCGGTCTCGCCGATGCAGATAATGGCCGTGAGGCCGGCGCGATAGGCGGCAAGCGCCTTGGCGTTGACCAACGCGTCCGTCTCACCGTGATCGATGCGCCGTTCGGAATGGCCGACGATGACGGCGGTCGCCCCGGCATCGGCGAGCATTTCGGCGGAAATGTCCCCGGTATGGGGACCGGACGGCAGGGGATGGCAGTCCTGGGCGCCGAGCTCGATGCCGGATCCCGAAAGAAGCTCGGCGGCCCGGGTCAGCAATGTGGCCGGCGGACAGACCATGACGTCGGTCTCGGGAACAGGCGCCTCCGCCAGCCGCTCGCGCAAGGAGGTGAGCTCAACGAGCGAGCTCGAAACCCCGTTCATCTTCCAGTTGCCGGCGACGAGCGGCCTGATGACAGTCACTTTCCCCCTCCGGTCTCCGTCTTTGCCGCACAGGCGCCCGCGGTTTTCCGGCATTTCTGCGTGTTGCCGCGCTGGCGCTTGCTACCTATGATGCGCGCGCCGTGCCGCGTCGCCTACCATCGGACGCCGGCGCGGATTTGGCAAATCATGAAAGAGAAGGTTTTCGAGGCGTGGCACTCGACACATTGCGCAAAGGCGCGGCACGGACACTCGGCCTGATCCTGGTCGGACTCCTGGTGATCAGCTTTGCCGTTTGGGGCATCGCCGACATCTTCACGGGCTACGGCCAACAAACCTTGATCCGCGTCGGCGACACGGAGATCGATCAGCAGGGCTACTTGCGGGCGCAACAGGAAGTGCTGCGCTCCATGAGTCAGCAGGCCGGTCGGAGCTTGAGCCTGCAGGAGGCGCGCGCCGCCGGTCTCGATGCGCGCGTGCTGGAGCGGCTCATCGGGGGCGCCGCGGTCGATACCCACGCCAACCACCTGGGTCTCAGCATCAGCGACGATGCCCTTCTTTCGCAGATCATGAAGGAGCCCGCCTTCCAGGACGGGACGGGCAATTTCAGTCCGCTCGCTTTCCAGGCGGCCTTGCGCAACATCGGCATGAGCGAGGCGGGCTACCTCTACTCGATGCGTGAGCAGAGTCTGCGCCGTCAACTCCTGGTCACGGTGGGCGAAGTTGCGAACAGCCCCCAGGCGCTGGTCGATGCGCTCAACCGCTTCAACGAGGAGCGGCGCGTGTTGAAATACGTCCTTGTGCCGAAATCCGCGGCAGGGGAAGTCGGCACGCCGACCGATGAGGAGCTGAAGGCGTTCTACGACAATCATCAGGCCAAGTTCACCCAGCCGGAATATCGCAAGGTCGGCTTGCTTGCGGTGACGCCCGAGACGGTGAAGGACCAGGTCAATATCACCGAGGCCGAGATCAAGGCGGCTTACGACACCAAGAAGGAGAAGGGGCAGATCGGCACGCCCGAGCGCAGGCGCGTGCAACAGATCGCCCTGCCCGACATGGATGCCGCCGAGGCCGCGCACGAGAAGATCTCGTCGGGCACCGACTTCGTTGAGGTGGCGAAGGACTTGGGCTTGAGCGAGACGGATATCGATCTCGGCAAAGTCACGCGCAAAGACCTCGCCGATCCCGTGATCGCGGAGGCTGCATTCAAACTCGAACAGGACGCGGTGAGCGAGCCGATAACCGGCAGGCTCGGCAGCATCGTTTTGATTCGGGTCACCGAGATCGAACCCGGAGAGACGCCCGCCTTCGAGGAGACCAAGGCCGATATCGAGATGGAAATTCTCAAGGATCGCGCATCCGGGGCGATCTTCGACCTGCACGACCGGGTCGAGGACGAGCTTGCCGCCGGCGCGACGCTCGAGGAAGCCGCGGCCAAGCTGAAGCTGAGTTACCAGGTGGTCGATCAGGTCGACCGTGAGGGCCGCACGCCCGCTGGATCGACCGTCACATTGCCGGCGCAAAAGGATCTGCTGATCGGCGTCTTCGCCACGGATGCCGGAGTCGAGAACGATCCCATCGACGCGCGCGATGAAGGCGTCGTCTGGTATGAGGTCTTGGGCGTGACGCCCCGGCAGCTGAAGCCGTTCGATCAAGTGCGCGACGAGATCGAGGCGGACTGGACGGTCGCGGAGACCCGGAACAAGGTGGCCAGGTTTGCACAAGAGCTGGTGAGCGCGCTGAGCAACGGCAGCAAATCGCTGGACGATGTGGCGCGTGAGCTCGGCACCGAGGTGCTTCCCACCTCGGCCTTGAAGCGCGACGACCTCACGGTGAACGTGTTGCCGCCCGCCGTGGCGCAAGCGTTCACCTTGTCGAAGGGCGGGTTCGGCTCGGCGCCGTCCGGTGTCGACGAAGGCCGCATCGTGTTTCAGGTCGACGAGATCGTGGAACCTCCTGCCGTCGACGAAAATGCCCTGAAGCGTCTCCAGGGGCAGATCGGGCTTCTGCTCAGCGAAGACACGATCGCCGAGTATTTCGGCGCGCTCGAGACTCGTTACGGCGTGAGCGTCAACCAGCAAGCGCTCGCCAGGCTCGTGGGCACTGGCGAGCAGCAATGAGCTCGGCGCCCGCCTCGGTGACATCGCTGCCGAAGGAAGGCGGGCCTGTTCCGGCCGAACCGGATTTCGCGACCTTCGCGCGCCTCTATGAGGAGGGCGTGCCGCAGGTCGTATGGACACGGCTTGTCGCCGATCTGGAGACGCCGGTCTCGGCCATGCTGAAAGTCGCTCACGAGCGGCCGAACAGCTTTCTCTTGGAATCGGTGGAAGGCGGTGCGGCGCGCGGCCGCTATTCCATCATCGGTTGCGAGCCAGACCTCATCTGGCGCGCGGAAGGGAACAGGGCGGCGCTCAATCGCAGTCCGCACACCGATCCGGACGCGTTCGCGCCCTCCTCGTTGCCGGCGCTCGCCTCCTTGCGGGCGCTGCTGGCCGAGTCGGCGATCACCCTGCCGCATGAGCTGCCGCCCATGGCCGCCGGCATCTTCGGCTATATGGGCTACGACACGATACGCCTGATCGAGGAACTGCCCGGCGGCAAGCCCGACCCGCTCGGTCTGCCGGACAGCATTCTGGTGCGGCCGACGCTGATCGTGATCTTCGACGGCGTGAAGGACGAGATGACGGTCGTGACGCCGGTGCGACCCGTGCCCGGGGTCAGCGCCAAGGCCGCCTATGCGCGCGCCGCCGATCGGCTCAATGTCGTT